>NZ_WAIE01000007.1 GCF_008830225.1 Pseudodesulfovibrio senegalensis | reverse complement strand
AGCTAATGAAACGCGGGCCCATCCAAAAGTGGTAGCTTATAAATAGAGGCCACCTTTCCTCCATAAAGTTAAATATGAAGCGTATCCGGTATTAGCAGACGTTTCCATCTGTTATCCCAGTCATTTGGGTAGGTTACCCACGCGTTACTCACCCGTGCGCCGCTCTACTCACTTCCCGAAGGAAGCTTTCTCGCTCGACTTGCATGTGTTAGGCACGCCGCCAGCGTTCAATCTGAGCCAGGATCAAACTCTCCAGTTAAAAACTTGGAGATGATGTTTGATCACTTAGTCACAAATCTGACCCGGGATGGGGTCATGTGATACTAGCGATCTTAATTTGCTCAACTCGCTATTTAATTGTCAAAGACCGAAGTCCTTCTGGAAAGAACGGCCCGGCTCGTCGCCGGGAAAGGGAAGCTACTGAATCAGCGTTTCCCTGTCAACACCTTTTTTCAACTTTTTTCAGCGGCCCGTTCGGGCCTCTTCAAAAAACTCTCGGTGCCAACCGTCCGATTTCGCTTAGAAAGATCAAGCCGCCGTTCCCGCGCCCCGAGGCGTTTTCCCGTGCGGCGAAGAGGAGTTCTACGGAAACACCCCCTACCCGTCAAGCACTTTTTCAAAAAAAAAGCAGGCATTTTTGCTCAAAAACGATAAGCTGTTGTTTTTGTTGTTTATCTTTCTGAAGACTTTTTCCTCATTTTTCATTCGGTTCAACAAAATTTCCATCCCGGCATGCGCGAGACGTCAAACCAAAGTCATCCAATATGGAATACAAGGCCGGCAAAACAACCAAAACCAACACGGTAGACGTCAACAGGCCGAACACGATGCTGGTACATAATGGTATTAACACCTGCGCCTGCAGGCTTCGTTCGCTCAAGAGCGGCACCAGCCCCACGATGGTCGTGAGAGACGTGAGCAACACAGCCCGAAACCGTTGGCGACTGGCCTTCATGGAAGCATCATGAGCGCTCATCCCCCGGCACATATGCCTTTTCACGAATTCCACCAAGAGGATGGAGTCATTGACCACGATACCAGCCAAGGAGGCAAATCCCATGATACTGACCATGGAAAGATCCAAACCCATGAGCAGGTGCCCCCAAACAACGCCGATGAAAGCCAGGGGGATGGCGCCGATAACCACCAACGGCTCGATGTAGCTGCGGAACTGGAAGCTGAGCAGCACAAAAATGCCAAGCACACCTAACAGAATTGCCTTACGCAACGATGCCCCCGTCCTGCCTCCCTGCTTGGCTTGCCCTTCCAGCGTATACTCGATGCCCGGATACTTTTGCAGCAACCGGGGCATGAATCGTTCAACAGTATCGGCTACGACCTCGTTGGCATTGGCAGTTGCCGTATCCACATCTCCCTGCACAGTGGCCGTACGAACGGAATTCACTCGCGAAATCGTCGCAAAACCTCGCCCCTGTTCCAAGAATGCCACAGAACTGAGCGGAACGTTCTTTCCTCCGGGTGTTCTTACGTAAAACAGCTCCACATCACCCAATGAATCACGGTCCTCACGGGCAAGACGCACATTGATTTCATAGGCCTCAGGACCATCCTGAACTTCAGTAGCATCCCGCCCATAAAACGCATTGCGCAACTGGGAGGCGATTTTCTGTGCGTCCAACCCCAAAGCCGTTGCACCGGGTTTGAGACGCAGTTGCAGCTCGGGCTTTCCCGGCCGAAGGTTATCGCTCACGTCATACACGCCTTCGTAGCGTCGCAACCACCGCACAAGTTCATTGGAAGCTTTTTCAAGGACATCCAGATCCTGCCCCTGCAAACGAATTTCGAGAGGAATCCCTGCCGGGCCGATGGCGGGTTCCTTATATGTTATGGACGAGACATCCGGCACATTGCCAACCAACTCTCGCCAGCGCTTGGTCAAATCATCGATACTGGTTGTCCGCGTTTCCGCATTGAGCAAATCAACGGAAATTGTGGCAACGTGCGGCCCGGCCTCTTCCGTGTCCTGATTCTGATTATATTGAATGGTCACATTCTGAACCAAGGGTTGGCCCTCCGGCTGTTGCGGAGCATATTCCTTGTTCACGGTCCCAAGCGCATCCACAAGGCGCCCGACAATGCTCTCGGTACGCTCCAACGGAGTCCCTTGCGGCAAAAGAATGCGCGCCTGAACAATATCACCCTCAATATCGGGAAAAGCCTTGGTCTTGAGTACCCCGCCGGCCAGCATGCCTACGGATATGAAAAGAAGAGCAAAAACACCGCCAACCACCAGATAACGCCATTGGACAGCCCAATCCACGGCTCTGCCGAGAACGGACTCCCGAACCTTTTCAAACCGCGCCTCGAAACTACGACGAAAACCGGACGCAACGGACGGCATCGAGCGCAAAGAGTGCTCCAGATGGTTGGGCAAAATGCAAAAAGCCTCCACCAGGCTCACGGCCAGGGTCATGATCAGCACAACGGGCATGACCCAAAGCACTTTCCCTATATTGCCCTCAATAAGGACAGCGATGGTGCCGAAAATCAGGACCGTTGTGGCAAAGGAAGACACAACACCGACAGCCACCTCGGATGTGCCATCAACGGCAGCCTGCAACGCCGACTTGCCCTTCTGCAGATGGGAACTGATGTTTTCCGCGATGACGATGGCGTCATCCATGATCAGGCCCAGTGCCAGCAACAATCCGACCATGGTCAGCATGTTCAGGGTCAGCCCGCCCATATCCATAAGGAAGAACGTGCCCATGAACGAAACGGGCAGCCCGAGAGAAACCCAGAATGAAAGACGGATATTGAAAAAAAGCCACATGACCGCAAAAACAAGAAGCAACCCCTGAATCCCGTTTTCCACCAGCATGTTCAAACGGTCGCGCACAATCTTGGTGGAGTTCTGAGTCAATACCAGAGATACCCCGGGAGAAGCCTTGGCGCTTTCCTGTTGAACAAAATCCCTGACCGCATCCAGAATGCGCAGGGAATCCTCGGAGCCGGTCTTTTCCACGACGATCTTTCCGGCCCGTTTGCCGTCGAAAATAAACTTGTCCTCATCAAGTTCAAAGGTATCCTGTACACTGGCAATGTCGCCCAGACGGACCTCGGCTCCGGTCCTGCCGGAAACAACAACCAGATCACGGTACCCCTCCACGCTCCGCCGCTGGTCTGCAAAACGGACAAGAATATCGGCATCACGAGTCAAAACCGTTCCGGCCGGAAGGTCCACATTCTGCCGACCGATAACATCAGTAATCTCGGACATGGACAGTCCGTACTGCATGAGCTTTTCGGCGGGCACTTCAATACGAATCTGGTGATCGGAAAATCCCTCGATACGAACCAGGGAAATGCGAGGATCGCGAAGCATGCGGTCCTTGAGTTGTTCGCAATACAATTTGAGGTGCGGCAACGACATGGGGCCGCTTACCGCCACGGCCACAACAGCATCCTTGCGCCCCAGTTGCCGGATAACCGGAATCTCGGCCTGGTCAGGGAAATCATCAATAGCCTCGACCTCGGTCTTCACGTCGTCCAGGAACTGGCGCATGTCGCCGCCTTCGACCATTTCGGCAACCACCCGCCCCCGGTTTTCCCGGGCCGTGCTGCGCACCTCTTCCAGATAGGTAACTCCGTCAATAGCATCCTCGATGCGCTGACATATGGATTCTTCCACATCCTCGGCGGTCGCACCGGGATAGGGAACGACGATCTCGACTTCAGTGGGGTCAAAATCCGGAAAGGTCTCGCGAACCAATTTGGGCAACGACAATACGCCAAGCACCAAAAAAATAAGCATGAGCAGGTTCGCGGCGGTGGGATGCCCGGCAAAAAACGCCAGGAAAGAACGCTTTCCCTTCATTGGACCGCTCCCCGGCCCAAGGCTTCGTCCACCAGTCGCTGCAAGGCTTCCTCATCGGCAACCGGCTTGAGCTTCATGCCCTTTATGGCCGGAATAACATCGCTGAGCACCACACGTTCGCCCGCGTCAAGCCCTTCGCTCACGGTCACGAAACCGGATTGGGGGGCGTAGGTCTTCACGGGACGAAACGCAAGGCGGTCTTCCTTGTCCGCCACATAGACGACGCCCTCGTGCACCGCAGACCGGGGCACCACCACGGCGGGCTTTCTCGGCCGCCCGCGCAGTTCCACCTCGGCGTACATATTCTTAAGCAATGGAGGACGAACCCCGCCCTCGACCTTCAGATACGGATCGTCCACCGCAACGTAAATGCCGATGGTCCGTGTATCCGGGTCCACGGACTCGCTGATTCGGGCCACGCGCCCGTCCCACTCCACGGTACCGTCCGGAAGCCGCAAACGGATGACTGCTGTCAATCCCAGCAGGTCCCTGACCTGCTGCATGTCCGGCACGCCACCGGAAAACGAAGGACGAAAGCCGCGCGGCAGGATATTCTTGAATGAATAAAGTGGCATCTGGGCAAAGGCCTCGGACACGCCGATGCTGTCCAGCGTGGCCAAAACGTCGCCAATCTTGACCGCCTGCCCCGGCTCCACGCTCTCTGCGGCCACACGGCAATCAAACGGAGCTTGAATGACTGTTTTCGCCTCGTCAAGACGGGCATCCGCCAGTTGCGAACGCGCGGAGGCCAGCCGCGCCATGAGTTGCTGGCGTTCTGCCGGAATGGTATTCAGCGTGGATTGAAAATTCTGCACAGCATTGCTCTGGGTCAGGTAATTCTGCTCGGCCCGATCCAGTTCAGACTTCGATATGACCTTCTCCGCATGAAGCTTCTTGTTGCGTTCGAACTCCTTTTGAGAAAGAGCCAACTTGCCCTTCTCTATTCTCAGCTGTCGTCTGGCGTTGTTTTCTGCCTGGTCCAGGCGCTGAATCTGGGCCAGGATATCCTGCACATCAGCCTCGGTCCGCTCCCGGGCGAGGCCCGGTTCGGCCGGATCAATGCCAATGATCTCTTCTCCCGCACCAATGACATTACCTTTCTTGAGGTTGCGATGAACGAATACGACCTTGCCCCCTACTTCCGCCACGGCATCCCACACCTGACCCGGCTGGACGTACCCGTATCCGACAACACGGGGAACAACGGCCAGCTCGGGCGCGGCCAACACGCGGACAGCAACCACCCGCTCAGTGGGTGTTTGCTGCTGCGGCCCGCCACGAAGCTTTACCATCACGACCAACACGAGAACGCCGAACGCAACGGCCGGGAACAGGACAAGCCGACGATGACTAGCGCAAAAGTCCACAATACGGGCAATCATCCTCTGCAACATGTTCCCTCCCCTGCCGGCAACCCAAGGGCCGACAATGCCATATCCGAAACAACCCGAACAACATCCCGCACCCGCTCAGGAGTATAGCCGTCCCACGGCATGCGGGCAAAAACAACCGGACGCCCCATGGCAAACCCGATGACCATGCCCACCAGCGTGTGCGCGCGCAGCTTGGCCTCGTCCGATTCCTCGGGAAGGCCCGATATCACGGCCACCATATGCGTTATCATCACATGCACCTCTCGCACCAGCCGTTCATATATGATATCAAAGCCTATCCCCGCTTCAGCGTATTCGCGCATGATGAACGCCGCACGCTCCCGCAGCGATTCCGAGCCCAGAATATTTCCGGCAAGAAATGAAATCATGGAACGCACGACAGCGGCCTGCCGCACAGGATTTCCGTTCGCCTCGGCCAGACGGGCGGGGAACTGCGACACATGGGCACGGTCTTCGCCCAAAATAGTCTCCACAACCCATTCGACCACGGCCCGATACAACCCTTCCTTGCCGCCAAAATGATACGGGATGGCCGCCTGATTCACTCCGGCATCTCTGGCGAGCGCGCGCGTGGTCGTTCCTTCGAAACCGTATTGCCCAAACAGCCGAAGCCCGGACCCAATCAACTGTTCCCGTGTTTTTTCCGGGCCATGCGCCCGGTTTTCCGAATTATTCTGTTGCGTCATGCGCTCTCCATTCATTTGATTTATTCAAATGAATAAACCATGCGCACGGCGCGGTCAACAACCTTCCGAAAAATCGAAAACGTGATAAAAACCGTCAGGCAAAAGCGCACGCCCGGGGCTAAAAAGGCGCACAAGCAAACAGGAGCAACCGTGCAACAGCAACTCACACTGCATCAACGCATGAGCGACGCGCTCTGCTATATTCAGGCCTCACTGGATCAGGCCATCGACCCGGAACAGGTTGCAGCGCGCGCCTGCTTTTCGCTCTCGCACTTTCACCGCATATTCAAAGGCATGGTCGGAGAAACACTGGGCGAGCACATCCGCCGCCTTCGTCTGGAGCGGGCCGCCGTGCAACTTGCCTATGGCGATGCGCAGGTGACGGGCATAGCCTTTGACGCAGGCTATGAAACGCTCGAATCATTCAGCCGCGCCTTCAGAAAGATGTTCGGTCAGGCTCCCTCGAAATTCAGGAAAACGAATCAACGCTTTCTTTTCCCGGAAACCCCGTCCGGCATCCACTACAGTCCCGGGACCCAACTTTCCATTGAGGATCCAGTCCGTAACGAAAAACCCCTGAAATTGGGCACGACGGATTTCGGTCCCCAACGGGTCGCCTACATACGGCACACCGGGCCCTACTTCGAATGCACGGCCGCGTGGGAACGACTCTGCGCATGGGCGCAGGGCAATAACGTTCTGCGAGAGGACACCTTGTTTCTGGGTATCTGCTACGATGATCCGACCATCACACCCGAAAACAAAATCCGCTATGACGCCTGCATCACCATACCGAAAGGCATTGGTCCGGAAAACGACGTGACCATAAAAGAACTGCCGGCCTGCGAATATCTGACGGCAACCCACTATGGCCCATACGAAAAGATGGAAGAAACCTACACCCAAATGATGTGGCAGTGGCTGCCCGCATCCGGGCGGGACGTGCCGGATCAACCGAGCCTTGAAATATACCGCAACACCCTAGAACAGGTAAGTGCGGAAGAACTTGTGACCGACATATACGTTCCCCTCGCTTAAACAAAGGAGATACCATGAATGTGGACATCAAAATGACCGGCACCCATTCAATCGCATACGTGCGCCACACCGGCCCGTACATGGACTGCAAAACGGCCTGGGATGAGTTGTGTGCATGGGCCATGCCCAAAGGGCTGCTGACCCCGGAAACGCTATTTTTCGGCATCGGCCACGACGACCCGGAACAGACACCGGAACAGGACCTGCGCTACGACGCCTGCATCACGCTGCGGGAAACACCCGAAACCGAAGGCAATGTGCAACTTGGAACAATACCGGCCGGGCAATGCGCGGTTGCGCTGCATGTCGGCCCATATGAAACCCTCGGGGATAGTTGGCGGGAAATCCTGAAGACATGGCTGCCGCACAGCGGACATCAGTACGACTGCGCGCGTGCCTCCTTCGAACAATACATGAATGACCCGGAAACCACGCCGCCGCAGGAGCTGCGGACCATGCTCTTCGTGCCCATCAAATAAAAAAGGCCCGGTTCTCTCCATAAGTGTTGACGAAAACGCCTAAAACAGAACAGAACCCCCTGTTTGCTATGCAGACAGGGGTTCTTCATTTTCCTAGGTTGTTTGATTGCGACTTGATCACATCTACTGTTTCCTGATCCACGCCATCGCACCCAGAATAGCTTTGTCGTCCCCAGCAATGAAGTCTTTGTGTTTCAGCATCCGGACGAAGTTCACAAAGGTCTCGTCAGCAAAGTGTGCGGGATTATTGTTGAGATAATCCATTAGCAGGTCTGCATAGGTACCGTAAGACAATTGAATATTATTGGGAATAACACCAAGCCGAATCACTGAATCGCACATCGCAGTTATGTAACCGACGGCTGCAGCCTGCTCCCAAACGACCGTTGACTTGTTCATACGGTACCATTCTTCAGAATTACTGATCTCTGCGGCAATGGATGTGCCGCACGTCATGCACAATAAGAACAGTGCCAAAACCAATTTCTTCTTCATCGATACTCCCTCCAAGGATACAGTTTGGGGACAACATGCCTATTAAACCACCCTTGGTCGATTATCAAAAAAAGTGGGTCCAACAAATAGTACCCACTTTTTTCAACATGTATAAAAAAGGCCCGGTTTGTCCGGGCCTTTCCTTTCTCTTTTCGGAAGACTAAAAATCCAGATTGTTGGGCGTCCTCGGAAACGGCATGGCGTCGCGGATGTTGCTCACCCCGGTCACCAGCATGAGCAGACGCTCGAACCCGAGCCCGAACCCGGAATGCGGCACCGAACCGAACCGCCGCGAATCCACATACCACCAGTAATGGTCTTCGGGCAGATCCATTTCCTTCATGCGCGCCAGCAGCACGTCCATGCGTTCCTCGCGCTGGGAACCGCCGATGATCTCGCCGATGCGCGGCACAAGGCAATCCATGGCGGCCACGGTCCTGTCGTCGTCATTGACCCGCATGTAGAACGGCTTGATGCTCTTGGGATAATCGTACACATACAGGGGCTGCTTGAATTTTTCCTCGCACAGGAACCGCTCGTGCTCGGTCTGCAAATCAATGCCCCATTCCACGGGATAATCGAACTTCTTGTTGCTCTTGATCAGGATGTCCACGGCCTCGGTATACGGCAGGCGCACGAACTCCCTGTTCAACACGGTTTCCAGCGTGGGCATGAGGGATTTGTCTACCCACTTGGCAAAAAGCTCCACGTCCGAGGCACAGGTATCCAGCACATGGGCCACCAGATACTTGATCATCTCCTCACCGAAATCCATGTCCCCGGCCAGATCAACGAAGGCCATTTCCGGCTCGATCATCCAGAACTCGGCCACGTGGCGCGGGGTATTGGAGTTCTCGGCCCGGAACGTGGGACCAAAGGTATATACGTCGCCGAGAGCCAACGAGAACATCTCGGCCTCAAGCTGGCCGGAAACGGTCAGATGCGCGGGGCGGCCGAAAAAATCCTGCTCAACGGGAGCCTGACTGCCGTGTTCAAGGCTGGTGACCCGGAACATTTCGCCCGCGCCTTCGCAGTCCGAGCCGGTCAGGATGGGTGTGTGCACATAGAAAAATCCGCGCTCGGCAAAAAACTTGTGCACGCCCTGCGCCAATGCGGAGCGGATGCGGAACATGGCTCCGTACTTGTTGGTGCGCGGGCGAAGGTGCGCGATGCCGCGCAAAAATTCATCAGTATGCCGCTTTTTCTGCAACGGAAAAGTTTCCTGATCCGCAGTGCCGATCAGTTCAATGGCAGTTCCGCGAACCTCCCACTTCTGTCCCTTGCCCGGCGACTCCACCAATGAGCCGGTAATACCCACGGCCGCGCCCGTGCCCACGTCGGCCAGGGTCGCCTCGATTTCCGGGGTATGATCCACGATCGCCTGAATATTCTGCAGGCAGGAGCCGTCATTGATCTCCACAAAGGAAAATCCCTTGGAATCCCTCTTGGTTCGGACCCATCCCTTGATGACAATCTCGTCCATGGCCTGTGTTGCGGCCAAGGCGTCCTTTATTTTGGTGCGTTGCATAAAAAGCCCCTTTAAGGTTTTTTTGGCTCTTCTAGCCACTTCGAAACAAAATGGCAACGCCGTCGCAACTGTTGCGTCGCGCGAGCGCGTGATATATACCCTCCGGGCGAGAGTTAAGCAGCAACGAGGTAAATACACCCATGGGATTCTTTTCCAAAGTCAAGAAATTCTGGCAAAGCCCGGAAGACGCGGCCCAGCAGGCCGTGGACCAATACCTGAAAGATACGGGCGCAACGCCGCCTCCTTCCGCAGAACCGGAACAGCGGGAACAACCGTCCGAAGCGCAACCTGCGACGCAACCAGGTCAGGACTGGCAAAAGGAACTGACTCTGGCCCTGCGTCAGGCGGAACCCAGGTTGTCCGAATGGCTGAACGCGGTTCTGGACGGCGTGGACACGGCCGGAGACCAACTCTGGGAACGCCTTGCCTTTCTCTTTTCCGCGCTTGACGCGCCCGAAACGGAATCCAAGGATTTCATCGACCGCTTTGCCAAATGGCTGGATGAAATGGGCTACGAAAACGTGCCCGAATTCCGCTCGGAACTGCAATACCGCCTCACGCTGGCTTTGGACCTCGAGGACGAAGAAGACGAGCGGGACCGCCTGTTCCTCAAGCTCTCCGAAGGCATATCCAAAACCAAGGAACAGATCACCAAACGCATCGACGGCCTTCTGGCCTCGCACAGTTCCATGGATGAGGATTTCTGGGAGGAATTCGAGGAAATCCTGATCATGGCGGACGTGGGCATGGAAGCGGCCTCGCGCCTGATGGACAACCTCAAGGAACGCGCGCGCAAGGCAGACACGGACAACCCTGAAGACTTCAAGGACATCCTGCGCGACGAACTGGAAGAAATCTTCAAGATCGGCCCGAGAATTCAGGCCGTCAACCCGCCGGAAGTGGTCATGATGGTGGGCGTGAACGGCGTGGGCAAGACCACGACCATCGCCAAGCTGGCGCACCGCGCACAGATGCAGGGCAAAAAAGTGCTCATTGCCGCGGGCGACACGTTTCGGGCCGCGGCCATCGACCAACTGGCCGTGTGGGCCAAACGTCTGGACTGCGGATTCTTTTCCAAGGACGAAGGCTCCGACCCGGCGGCCGTGGCCTACGAGGCCATGGAAAAATGCGTGGCCGAAGGCTACGACCTGCTGCTGCTCGACACGGCAGGCCGTCTGCACACCAAGGTCAATCTCATGGAAGAACTCAAAAAAATACGCCGGGTTCTGGGCAAGAAGCATGAGGGCGCACCGCACCGTTCCCTGCTGGTCATCGACGCCACCACCGGCCAGAACGCGCTTTCGCAAACCAAGCTCTTCCACGAAGCCGTGGGAGTGGATGAAATAGTGCTCACCAAGCTGGACGGAACCGCCAAGGGCGGAGTCGTCGTGGCCGTGAGCCTGCAATATCAGGTGCCCATCACCTATGTTGGGCTGGGAGAGAAAATGGAAGACCTTCGCCCGTTCAACGGCAAGGACTTTGCCAAGGCGCTGCTCGCCTCCTAACCATTTACCCGGAAACGAGATCATGTCCGAAGACATCAACAAGACCAACGGCCAGGGCGAAGGCGAAGAGAGCTTTGCAGAACTCTTCGAACAGTACAGCGAAGGCGGAAACGACAACCTTCAGGTTGGCGACAAAGTCTCCGGCGCGGTAATCTCCATAGGAGAAACATCCGTGTTCGTGGACGCAGGCTCCAAGCTGGACGGCATCGTGGAGCGCGCCGAACTGCTCGACGACGAAGGCAACATCACCGTGGCCGAAGGCGACACCGTCGAACTCTACGTCGTGGGCATCGATTCGAGCGGCATCAAGCTTTCCCGCGCCCTTTCGGGCATCGGCGGCCTCAAGATGCTGGAAGAAGCCAAGGCCAGCAGCCTGCCCGTGGAAGGCAAAGTCAGCGGCACCTGCAAGGGTGGCTTCAACGTCATGGTCATGCAGCGCCGGGCATTCTGTCCGGTCAGCCAGATCGACAACCGTTTCGTGGAAGATACCGAACCCTATGTCGGGCAGACCTTCGAATTTTTGATCACCAAACTGGAACAGAACGGCCGCAACATCGTTGTCTCGCGCCGGGCCATTATGGAGCGCGAAGCACAGGCCGCCACCGAGGAATTCCTCAAGGATGTCAACGTGGGCGACACCGTGGAAGGCACCATCTGCAAGCTGGCCCCGTTCGGCGCGTTCGTGGAGCTCCGTCCCGGCGTCGAAGGACTGGTGCATATCTCCGCTCTGGGCTATGCCCGCGTGCAGCACCCGGAAGAAGCCGTTTCCGTGGGCCAGAAGGTGCAGGCCAAGGTGCTGGGCATCGAAACCCATGAAAAATCCGGCAACCTCAAAATATCCCTGTCCATGAAGGAACTGGCTCAGGACCCGTGGGACACGGTGGCCGCCACCTTTGCCGAAGGCGACAAGGTCACCGGAAAAGTGGTCCGGCTCGCGGACTTCGGCGCCTTCGTGCAGATAGCCCCGGGTGTGGACGGTCTGGTCCATGTTTCGGAGATGAGCTACACCAAACGCGTGCACAAGCCGTCCGACATGGTGGCCGAAGGTGACACCGTATCCGTGCAGATCAAAGGCATTGATCTGGACAAGCGCCGCATTTCCCTGTCCATGAAGGATGCGGAAGGCGACCCGTGGATGGACGTTGAAGAAAAATACGCGACCGGACAGACGGTTCAGGGAACCGTGGAAAAACGCGAACAGTTCGGCATCTTCATCAATCTGGAGCCGGGCATCACCGGCCTGTTGCCCAAGTCCGTGCTGGCACGTTCGGAAAAAGCCAAGGAATTCGACAAGCTGAATCCCGGCGACACCGTGACCGTGACCATCGGACAGGTCAAGGCGGGCGAGCGCAAGATTTCCCTAAGCACCGGCGACGAACGCGACGGCGACGAGTGGAAGCAGTTCCAGCCCAAAAAGCAGGACACCGCCTCTTCCGGCGGATTCGGCCTGCTGGGTGACAAGATTCAGGAAGCGCTCAACAAAAAGAAATAGCGCGCCGCAACGACAAAAAATCCCCCGCCATCCACCGATGACGGGGGCTTTTGCATGGCAATCCATCTAGGAAAAATCGTCGTCGACCACAAAGGAAAACCCCGGTCCCTCCACAAAATAATGATGCAGAAACAGACGCGATGCCTCCGGCCCGCCATACAGGACATCCCCCACGATGGGGTGACCGGTCCCGGACAGATGCGCACGGATCTGATGGCGCGCACCCCGACGAATCAGACACCGCACCAAAGTACTGTCCGCCTCCATGCCGCATTCAATGGGCTCCACCTCAGTCCAGCGGGCACTGTCCGGATCAACGTCATCCGTCAGACGCGTCTTCTTGCGGTTGGCCATGTCCAGCCGGTCCCTGACCACGGTGGATTGCATCATGCGCCCCTGAACCCGGGCATAGTAATATTTACGCAACTCTCCTGCCTCTTGCGCCCGCTCGTATTGTAACCGCGCGTCCCGATTCAGGGCCACCAGCACAATACCCGACGTGGGACCGTCCAGACGATTCAGCAACACGGGGTTTTCCGCAGGAAACAGATCGGGAAGCATCGCTTCGACCGTGCCGTCTTCACGTCCGGCAATCACCGCAGAATGCATGCCGTGCGGTTTAAAGACTGCGGCGAATCCATCACAACGGCCAACAATGCGCACATCGTGGTTCTGCGCACCGGAATCATGATCCATAAGTTCCACATCCTGACCGGGACGCACCTTGAACGACGGACCACGCACGATTCCGTTCACGAGCACACGGCCATCCTCGCACAGCCTGCGACGGTGCCGCAGTCCGGCTTCCGGCAAAAGCACTCTCAGGAACCGATCCAGCCGCGCGGCATCGTATTCCGGCAAAACAGTTTGCGTCATGTCGCTCATGAGCAGACCATAACGAGCCACCAAGACCAACCGCAAGCACTTAATGGTTTTGACGCAGGAATGAAAAACTCCTACATCTACCGGACACAATTGAAACAACTATCCAGGAGCCCGCATGCCCTGTTCATTCTCCGTACCCACACTCTCCACGAAAAAGGACAACTAGATGGACGTTCGCGGTCTGTGCTACGTTCTGGCGGCAGCCTTCATGTGGGGCATCATCGGTATCTTCACGAAATACATTCTGAAAGACGGTGTCTCGGCTCTTGAAATAGCTTTCTGGCGAGCTGCATTCGCCTGGGTTCTTTTTCTCATTCACGCAACAGCCAAAAAACAGTTGAAAGTGAAAACCGTCGACCTGACCATCCTGGTCGGCTTCGGATTCATCTGCGTGACGCTGTTCTACGCATCCTACCAGCTGGCCATCCGCGATGTGGGCGTGGCCCTTGCCGCCGTGCTGCTGTACACGGCTCCGGCATGGGTGGCCTTCCTTTCCCGGCTTGTTCTGGGTGAAGCATTGACTCCATCCAAAATCGCCTGCGTGGCCATGACCATCGGCGGCGTGGCCTGCATCAGCCTCGGGCCAAGCCTGTTTGACGACGGCCCCGCCGTGCGACTCGACAAATTCGGCCTTGCCGCCGGCCTTGTCGCTGGTCTGACCTACGCACTCTACTACATCTTCGGCAAAAAAATTCTGCACCGCTATGCAACGCCCACCATCTTTGTATACGCCCTGCCTTTCGGTGCCCTCTTCCTGTTGCCCTTCGTACACTTCGCCCCCAAAACGCCACAAACATGGATGTTGCTTGCGAGTATGGCGGCCGTGACCTCCTACGGCGCATTTTCAGCCTATTACGCAGGGCTCAAACGCCTGGACGCCACACACGCGGCCGTAATCGCCACACTTGAACCCGTGGTGGCCTCAATCATGGCCTTCACGCTTTTCGGTGAAAGCTTCGGCGTCTGGGGATACGGCGGTAGCACGCTGATCATCGCGGCAGTGCTGATCGTGGTCATGGGCGGGGGCAGGCCCGCAACCCGAAAAACCCAAATGGATTGATCCATGTCCGAACTCAAGCAAGTCAAGGCCTCGGCAGGCTCGGGAAAAACCTACCAGCTCACACGACGTTTTCTCTCGCTGTTGGACGGCTCCGGTAGCGACCAACACAGCTTTTCCTGCGCAGGTCGCAGCCCGCAGGGCTATTCATGGCCGGAAATACTGGCCGCAACCTTCACCAACAAAGCCGCTGCGGAAATGAAGGAACGCGTGGTCGGCTCCCTGAAATCGGGCGCACTGGGCAAAGGGGACAGGGCCGGGATTCCGGGACACTCCATCCGCAACGACGAAAAGAAACTGCAGGCCATACTGCGCCGCTACCAACGCCTGAACATCCGCACCATCGATAGCCTGTTGAATATGCTCATGCGCCTGTTCGCCCTGGAGTTAGGGATCCGCCCGGACTTCGACATCGCTCTTGACGAACAGGAACTCTTCGATGCCGCCTATGACCGCTTCATTGCACTCTGCGAATCCGGAGGCCCGGAGCAAGACCAGCTCGCCACAGCAATCATCACGTTGCTCAGGGCCGAATCGAAAAAGGGATTTCAACTGGTGCTGCCCATCAGGGAACGGCTCAAGGCCATCATGACCTTTTTGCGCGGACTGCCCGAAGCCGAACAGCAACGGATTGAAACGGACCAGCAGAAACTGCTGGACATGCTCGCCGCTGCCAACGCAGCCATGAAGGTGCACGTCACGGCAATGCAAAAACACCTTGAAACAACAGGGCTTCCGGCCAGCAAGAATTTCATCAATGCGTTGGAAAAGCTTGCGGTCCTCGACCTGTTCGACACAATTCCCGAATCAAAACTCCTGTGCAAGGACTCCCTGTGCGACTGCATAAACAAAGCGGGCAAGGACAAGGTGGACGGCGCAGGCGAGGCTCTCTATGCCGCGCTCAAACAGGGAGTGCAAAACTACAGGCAGGAAGGAGCGCTCATCCGGGGAGCGCACAATCTGGCTCCGGCCGTGGTCATGGCCAAAACCGTGCTGGGCATGCTTGAAAAAATCGAGCGGCTAAAAGGCATCATCCCCAATTCGGCCCTGCCCGGCTACGTGAACAGGCTGCTGGACGGCCCCATGGTGCCGGAAGCATTCTGCCGTCTGGGCGGCCGCCTGCACCACCTGCTCATTGACGAATTTCAGGACACCAGCCGCGCCCAATGGCAGGCCATGCAACCACTTGCCGAGGAATGCCTGGCCAAGGGCGGCAGCCTCTTCTACGTGGGGGACGTCAAGCAGGCCATTTACGGCTGGCGCGGCGGGGACGCCGATCTTTTTGACGAACTGCCGAAAATCCCCGAACTTTCGGCCATTGCCAGCGACATCCGGCTCGAAACCCTGCCCGACAACTGGCGCAGCCACCGTGCCATCGTGGAATTCAACAACACTTTTTTCCGCAACTTCGAAGCGGATGAACCGCCCGTTGAATTGGCTAACAATCTCTTCCCCGAAGTCTCCGTGGACTTTACCGACTCGTTTGCGTCCCAGTTGCGCCGGGACTTCAGTTCCAGTGCGCAGGGCATTGCTCCGCCCCACGCCGAAACGCACGGTTATGTCCGCTTCGAACGAATCCACGGCGAAAAAAAAGACGAAATCGAAGAGGCAACCCTGAATGCCCTGAAAAAAACCATGCAGGAAATTTTGAGCCGAAGGTCATACGGCGACGTGGCCGTACTGGTTCGTTCCGGCAACCACGGCGCATTGGTCTGTGACCTGCTGGTAGACATGGGCGTGCCTGTCATCACTGAAAGCAGCTTGCGGCTGGACAGACATCCCATCATCCGGCAGGCAACCGCGCTGCTCGAATTTCTGGATTATCCCCGCAATGAACTTGCTCTGGCCGAATTCGTCATGGGCGAGGAACTGTTCCTTGCGGAAAGCGGTCTGGACCGCGACGAAATCCATGCATGGCTGGCGCGTCCGGACAAACGCCCGCTGGACGTGCGGCTGGCGCAGGACTACCCGCGCCAATGGGAACTGTGCATCAAGCCGTTCTACAACAAGGCCGGTGTCATGACGCCCTACGACCTCATGCAGGACATCAATGCCGCCTACCATGTTGAAGAGCGGCATCCCGGCGACCAGCTGTATCTGAAGCGTTTCCTTGAAGTCATTCATCTGGCCGAGGAAAACGGACATGGGTCCCTGTCCACGTTTCTTGATTTCTGGAACGAAAACTCGGAACAGGAAAAGGTCCCCCTGCCGGAAAACGTGGATGCCGTGCGCATCATGACCATCCACAAATCCAAGGGGCTGGAATTCCCGGTGGTGGTGGTTCCCTTCCATCACTGGGAGGTGCAGAAAAACGCAGACTACCTTGTACGCAACCACCACGGAACGCACATGCTCGCACCGCTGGTGAAGGACGTGGGCAAGCCTTACCACGCCAACATGGCCCAGGCCGTGCGCGAACAGCTCAACACCCTATACGTGGCCTGGACCCGCGCGGGCGAGGAACTTTACGGCATCTACCCGGAAGAAATGAGCAAAATGCGAGCGGCCCTTGAGGCCATGAACCTTTTCCTTTCCCCGGACAAGAACGGCATCACCGAATACGGACAGCGCCCCGGCACCAAAGTGCAGACAAAAAAAGACCAACCCGAAACAGGCCACACAACCATACCACCGCGCAAGAAGCCGCCCGAACTCATGAGCTGGCTGCCCAGACTGCGGGTCTATCGCCACACCATTGAAGAATGCCTGTTTTCCGAACGGTTGCGTGGCGAGGTGGCGCACCGGGCCATGGAACACCTGCGTGTGACCGGCAACGACGAAACGGACACGAACCGGGCGCTGAAAATGGCCATGCACGACTTTCCGGCCCTTGCCGGATTGCCACGGGAAACGCTCGACGACCTTGAACGAGACATCTCGACCATGCTGCGCTGGGCGTTGGATAATGCGCAATTGCGCACATGGCTGGCCCGAGGGAACAGCGAACCCGAAATAATGGACAACGACGGCAAATTCCACCGTGTGGACCACCTGTACATGGATGAAGACATGGCCGTGGTCGTGGAATTCAAGACCGGGCACAAATACCCCGAGCACCATGATCAGGTCATACGCTATCTGGACCTGCTGGCGAACATGGACAGCGTGCCGCAAAAACGGTCCGGGGTACTGGTCTATCTGGACCTGCACGAAGTCGAACCGGTCGCCGACGCAAGGGGGGAGTGATCGATGAACCCGATCCACATGATACCGTGGCAAAACGACTTCATCACCGCGCTTGGGGACTGGCTGGTCCAACGCGAAGACTTTCAGCAGGCGACGGTCATCTTCACGCACCGCCGCCCGCGCCAATATCTCAAGCGATACCTGAGCGAGCACCCGGACCTGCCGCGCCCCTGCTTCATGCCCACCATGACCTCGGTGGCGGACTTCATCGGCGGCCTGCGGTCAGAACTGGGCCATGCGCCGCTGATGCAGGCCAAGCGGCTGGACCAGGCCGAACTGCTGTACGGCATCGTCCGGGGACTGCGCCAACAAGGACACGGGCTTCTCGCCACCCTGCCGCAAATGGAACGCGAAACATTTCTGCCGTGGGGCCTTGAGCTGGCAAAACTCATGGAAGAATTGCTCCGCCACAACATGGAGCCTGCGGACCTTGCCTACATGGAGCACGAGGTGGCTGACTACGCCGCGGCCCTGCTCGAGCAACTGCGTTCCATATTCAACGCCTACGTCGAAGCCCTGCACGCACATGGCTGGACCACACCGGGGGTGGACTGCTGTTTCGCAGCCGAACATACCAATGATATTATCAGCGCACATCAGAACAAACCGCTGATCGCTGCGGGATTCTACGCTCTGAGTGGAGCCGAAGACGCACTTTTCAGAGCATTATGGCAACATAACATTCTCGACGTGTGTTGGCACACGGACCCGGACCTTGCCCACGGCGGCCATGGCCATTGGGCGGCCACCGAACACCGCCACTGGCTTCGCAACTGGCAGGCGCAGACGCGACTACTGGCAGAACCGGTTTCCCGTCCGCTCATCAAAGGCGTTCGCTTCCGAGAAGGTTTTGACCGCCACTCCCAGCTGGCTGCCCTCAAGGAAGAGCTCGTCTCGACAAAAGACGCCAACAAAACCCATGAAAATACGGCCATCGTCCTACCGGATGCCGGGGCGCTCATGCCTGTACTGCACCATCTGCCGGACGAGGACGTGAACATATCCATGGGCTATCCGCTGGAGCGAACCTCTCTGGCCCGTCTGGTGGAGACCATTGTCACCCTGCGAGAAAACCGGCTTGATGACGGCCGCTACCATTGGAAGGACATGGTCAACCTCATACGGCATCCATACATAAAAATGCTGGGGGACCAAACCAGCCCGGATTACCGTCGAGTGCTGTTCGTGTGGGAAGCCTCCATGCGGCAGGGAGAACCCTATGTTCGTCCTGAAGACTGGGTGCCAGCATACGGCATCAAGCCGCTGGAAAACATTGCCGAGGAACGCTGCGAACCGTTGCGCCGGGAAGTGATGCGCACCTGTCTGGAAAATTTCGAGAACATCTCGACACTTTCGGAACTTGCGGACGCTCTCAACGACCTTGTGACCATGCTGCACGCCAACGGTCCGAACATATGGAAGAATTTCCTCATCGATGCCGAATGTCTCTACCGCCTGGCAAGCTCCGTGATTCCCGAACTCAAGGCCCCGCTCAGCAGCAACGCCGAGTTTTCGCTGCCGGTGCTGACGTCCATATTGCGCAAACTCATGCAACAGGAACGGGTTTCCTTTGAACCGGACCCCATTACCGGCCTGCAAGTGCTCGGCGTGCTGGAAACACGCCTTCTGCATTTCAAGCGGCTGTTCCTGCTGGATGCCGTGGAGGAACGCCTGCCCGGAACCAATGCGGCGGACCCGCTGCTGCCCGACCCCATGCGCGGGCTGTTGGGTCTGCCCGACTCGCGCGAGCGGGACAATGTGGCCGCCTACAACTTCTACCGGCTGGTCATGGGCGCGGACCAGACCGTGATCTTCTACCAGAGCGGCATCCAACCCGGCCTGCTGGACGGCAAAAGCATCCGATCCCGGTTCGTGGAGCAACTGCTTTGGGAAATGGAGAAGGCCAAAGGTGACGTCATCAATACCGGCGACCCGGAAATCCTGCCGGTCAACATCAAATCCGGCCCGGTGCCACACAATCCCGGTGACATTGCCGTGACCGAAGACATCCGTGCTGCACTGCACGATCATCTTGAAAACAAGGGGCTGACCCCTTCCAAAATCGACACTTACCTGCACTGCCCCAAACGCTTCTTTCTGGGCACGCTTGCCCGGTTGCGCCCCATCACGGAAATCACGGAAGAAGCCGATCCGGCCGAACTCGGAACGCTGGTGCACGAGGTGCTCCGGGAATTCTTTTCCGGCCACATGAACCGCCGGATCATTCCTGCGGAACTGGACGCAACGTCCCTGCTTGCCCTGTATGAAAAACGGCTCAAGGAAAGCGAACTATACCAAACCCTGCCCTACGACGGCAAAACCGCACTTGCGCATACCGGACGTTATCGCCTGGAACGCCATCTGCAAGCCCAGCAGGAGCCAACCACCATCCTCGGGTTGGAAACCGAACTCACGGCCGAAATCACCGTGCAAAAAACCGTAATCCCCCTGCGGGGAACGGTAGACAGGGTCGACCAGCGCGACCTGGACATCCGCATTTTGGACTACAAGACCGGAAATCTCAAAAAGCCCGGAGAAAAGTTCTGGTCCGACGATGAGTTGTGGCAACGCATGAACGACAGTGACCCGGCTGACACCGCTCTTTTGCCCGATCTGGCAAAATCGATGCAAAGCGTACAGCTTCCTGCCTACCTCCACCTCTATGAACACGGGAAACAGGCCGACCGGGCTGTGAACGCCGCATTGGTGGACCTCAAGGACACGGGCAGGGAAAAAACGCTTTTCCCGGACAAATGGGAACGAGAGGAAATGCGGGAGATCATCGAAGACCAGATTCCCCAACTGATATATTTTCTGGTCACACACATCCATGACGCAACGGTCTTTCCCGCCACACCCAGCAGCCTGTGCGATTGGTGTGATTTCAAACGAATCTGCGGACGATAAGGAGCACGATCATGCAATACAGCGAAGGCCGGATGGGCCGCATTTTCACCCTGCGTCTTGAAGACGGCGACAGACTGCCCGAATGCGTGGAGGATTTCGCCAGCCAGCAGAACATCGAATCCGCATTCTGCCTGTTGCTTGGCGGCATCGGGAGCGGCTCCATTGTGGTTGGCCCCGAAGACCCGCACGGAAAAACCATCACCCCCGTCCTGCAAAAAATTACCGGAGCGCACGAAGCCGCCGCCGTGGGAACCCTTTTTCGCGACGAGAAGGGCGCCCCAGTCCTGCACATGCACGCCACAATGGGACGCGGACAGAAGTGCCGGACAGGCTGCATCCGCCCGGGCGTGGACACATGGCTTGTGGGTGAATTCGTGATCGTGGAAATCCTTGATTCCGGCATGATGCGCGCCACCGACCCCACAAGCGGATTCAAGCTGCTGACCCGGAGGCGGTCATGAGCAATGCGGATTTCGTCATCTGCGGCGCGGGCATCGTGGGGCTGAGCATTGCCCGCGAACTGGTTTCCCGCGGGCATAAAAACATCCTGATTTTCGACAAGGAGGCGGCCCCCGGCAAACACGCCTCGGGCCGTAACAGCGGTGTGTTGCACGCGGGCATCTATTATGACCCGGGCACGCTCAAGGCACGCATGTGCTTTGAGGGCAACCTACTCATGCGGGAATACTGCAGGCAACGCCAACTTCCCCTGCTGGAAACAGGTAAGGTCGTGGTGGCCCGGGACGAATCCGAAATCCCCACCCTGCTGGAACTGAAACGCCGTGCAACAGCCAACGGCGCACAGGTAAGCGTGGTGGACGAACAGACTCTGCGCGAGCTGGAACCGGAGGCAAAAACCGCCGGCAAGGCGCTGCATTCTCCACTAACCGCCGTGGTGGACCCCAAGGCAATTCTGCTGGCCCTGCGCAAAGAACTCGAAGACACGGGGGTGCGCTTCATGTTCGGCACCCGGTTCACCGATGCGGGTGACGGATTCGTGTTCACGGACAATGGCAGTCTGGAATACGGCCTGTTCATCAACGCTGCCGGGGCTTACAGCGACACTGTTGCCCATGCCTTCGGCATTGGCCGCAACTACCGTCTCATTCCATTCAAGGGCATTTACAAAACGCTCAAAAAACACGCGGCCGACCGTATTCGCGGCAGCATCTACCCGGTCCCCAACATCAAGAACCCGTTTTTGGGCATCCATTTCACGCGCAGCGTTCACGGCGACGTATACCTCGGCCCCACCGCCATCCCGGCGCTGGGGCGCGAGAACTACGGAATCCTCAAGGGAATGGACAAAGAACTCCCGGCCATCCTGATGCGTGATGCGCAAATGTTTTTGCGCAACCCAAAATTCCGGGGAGTGGCCCTGGAAGAACCACGCAAATACATGTTCAAATACTTTTTTGAAGATGCCCGGAAATTGGTGCGCCACCTTGACCCCGATGATATCGAAGCAAGCCCCAAATCCGGCATCCGTCCACAACTGGTGGACATGCGCAACCACGAACTGGTCATGGACTTTCTTGTGGAGCAAGGCCGAACCAGCCTGCATGTTCTCAACTCCATCTCCCCGGCCTTTACCAGCGCCATGAGCTTTGCCCGAATGGTCGTGAATGAACATATGAACATTTAAACGATCGTTTGACACGCTTTCCGGTCTGAGGGTATTGACTTTCGTTGCACCTGGAGTATCGTCCCTGCACATTTCTCAGGAGTGAGGTTATAATAATGAAATTACCCAGTTTGAAATTCGGTGACCTGGCTGCCCGGGTCCCCATAATCCAAGGCGGCATGGGCGTGGGTATTTCCCTGTCCGGTCTGGCTTCCGCCGTTGCCAACGAAGGCGGCGTGGGCGTCATCGCCACTTCCATGATCGGCATGCGCGACCCCAAGCGCGCCAAGGACCCCAATGGTGCCGACATCCGCGCACTGACCGAAGAAATCCGCAAGGCGCGCGAAAAAATGGTGGACGGCCTGCTGGGCGTCAACATCATGTGCGCCCTGACCAACTTCAAGGATCTCGTTTCCACCTCGGTCAAGGAAAAAGTGGACGTGATTTTCTCGGGCGCGGGCCTGCCGCTAGACCTGCCCAAGTACCTCAGGGAAGCATCCGAGGACCTCAAGCAGGACCTCAAGACCAAGCTCGTGCCTATCGTGTCTTCAGGCCGGGCCTCCAACATCCTTTGCCGCAAATGGCTCTCCCGGTTCGACTACCTTCCGGACGGATTCGTTGTGGAAGGTCCCAAGGCCGGCGGCCATCTCGGCTTCAAGCCCGAGGAAATAGAAGACCCGGACCACCAGCTCGAAAAGATCGTCGGCGACGTGATTGAAAGCGTGAAGCCCTTTGAGGACAAGCATGGAAGAAAAATTCCGGTCATTGCCGCTGGCGGCGTCTACACCGGAAGCGACATCGGACGTTTTCTGAACATGGGAGCCGCGGGTGTACAGATGGGAACCCGCTTTGTGGCCACCGAGGAATGCGATGCGGACATCGCCTTCAAGGAGGCTTACATCAACGCCAAGAAAGAAGACGTGACCATCATCAAAAGCCCTGTGGGCATGCCGGGCCGCGCCATCATGAACAGCTTCCTTGAAGCGGTTTCCGACGGCATGAAAAAACCCAAGAAGTGCATCCACAAATGCCTGCACAGTTGCGCCGAGGAAAACTCGCCCTACTGCATTGCGCAGGCGTTGGTGAACGCTTACAGAGGCAAGCTGAAACACGGCTTCGCCTTTGCCGGAGCCAATGCCTACCTTGTGGACAAGATCGTCACGGTCAAGGAGCTCATGAACTCCCTCAGGGAGGAATTTGACGCCTTCCGCGACTCGGAAGAAAAGCAAAACAAATAATCAGACCACGGAAAAGCCCCGGACTGCCAAAAACAGTCCGGGGCTTTTTGCTTGCCTTTACATGCGTTGCGGCAATGTTGCGAGAACTCTATTCAAAACGATAAGCCGCAATGATGGAAACGGGATCAACGGGCACATCGTCGAATCCCTGATAACTTCTGGTCTTGGACTTGGCGATCTTCTCAACCACGTCCATGCCGTCGCTGACTTCGCCGAAAACGCAATATCCCCACCCATCATCGGTCTTTTCCGTGTGGTCAAGGTCGGCATTGTCGGCCACGTTGATGAAAAACTGTGCGGCTCCGCTGTGCGGATCAGCCGTACGCGCAACAGCCAGAGTGCCCTTCAGGTTCTTCAGACCGTTGTCGGCCTCGTTCTCGATGGCGGGTCCGGTTTCCTTCTCGGCCATGGAAAACTCAAGGCCACCGCCTTGAATCATGAAGCCCTTGATGACCCGGTGAAACAAGGTTCCTTCATAAAATCCGTCATCAACGTAAGAAAGAAAATTCTCAACGGTCTTCGGTGCCTTGTCCGCATACAATTCCACGAGGATTTCGCCCATGGGGGTTTCCATGAGCACGAGGGGATTGTCCATTCCTGTCTCCATTTACCTGTTCTTATGATCCGCGTCCTCGGCACGAGGATGCGCCTTGTCGTAAATTTCCATTATCTTCTGCAAATCCAAGTGCGTATACCGCTGCGTAGTGGTAAGCCGCTCATGGCCGAGCAATTCCTGCACACTCCGCAAATCCGCTCCTGCTTCCAACATGTGGGTGGCAAAACTATGCCGCAACATGTGGGGATGCACGTCACGGGGAAGACCTGCTGCACTGGCCAGACGCGCCAATGCCCGATTGGCCTCCCGCCGGTTCAGGCGCTTGCCCCGCACGCCGATGAACAAGGCCTGTTCTTGCGGAGCCGGTTCAAACGCATGACGCTGGCCCAGCCA
Source organism: Pseudodesulfovibrio senegalensis (assembly GCF_008830225.1). Lineage (NCBI taxonomy): Bacteria > Pseudomonadati > Thermodesulfobacteriota > Desulfovibrionia > Desulfovibrionales > Desulfovibrionaceae > Pseudodesulfovibrio > Pseudodesulfovibrio senegalensis. The sequence goes on along the minus strand of NZ_WAIE01000007.1, from coordinate 145,839 downwards.
CGCGCGCACCCGCGCCTCGCATTTGGAGCTGACCGGAACGATTCGTTCCTTGTTGCCCTTGCCCAATACGCGGACCATCCCCGAATCGATGTCGTACACGTTCACAGAAACGGCCTCGGATATACGCAGCCCCGAGCCATAAAGCAACTCGGCCAGGGCAAGGTCACGCAGCCCTTCCGGGTCCGGAGTGACCGCCGCCTCCATGAGTGAAAGAGCCTGGTCCACATTCAAAGCCTTGGGGTGATGCTTTTCCTGTTTGGGGTTGCGCACTCCGGTGGTGGGATCGGTTTGCAGCAGATCATTCTTGAGCAGAAAGCGAAAGAACGAACGCAGACTGGAGAGCTTGCGGGCCATGGTACTCTTGGCCACGCCCCGCCGATGCAGGTTCGCCAGAAAGGCGCGTATCAGGTCCTTGCTCACGCGATCAGGCCGCTCAAGTGAACGCCGTCGTGTTCTGAGAAAGGTATCGAACTGGTCGAGATCGGTCCCATAGGAACGAACCGTGGCCGCAGAATACCCCTTTTCAACATCCAGATAGGCCAGAAATGCCTGCACCAATTCCGGTATCCGCTCAGTTCCGACGGTCGAGGACATAGCAGCTCTCGGGGTTTTCCTTGGCTTTTTTCTTCAGACTCATGGCAATTGCGGACGCTTCACCAAAATGCTTCAGACGGCCATCAATATTGAAAACCACGGCAATGGAAACGGCCATGATCGGAAATTCGCGAACAAGCCCCTGCCGGTCCTTGGAAACGATCTTGCCCAGCTTGCGGTCCGAGGCATCGTAGAAATTGGGCACGATGGCATCGAACGTGGCAATGATGCGCTGACACGCCTGCTCCACCTCGTCGGGGGACATGATGAACACATAGTCGTCACCGCCCACATGCCCAACAAAATTCCCCGACCCGCCGAAGCTCTTGATGGTATTGACGATGACCCGGGCAGTCATCATCAGAATTTCATCGCCACGGGAAAAGCCATACTTGTCATTGAAAGACTTGAAATAGTCGAGGTCACAATATGCCAGAGCAAAATCCTGCTCCTTGTCGATGAGCGACTGGATGCGCTGGATAATGGACGTATTGCCCGGCAATTTGGTCAACGGATTGGCATCCATGGCACGGGTTGCCCGGCACAATGTCAGATTGATCCTGTCCCGGGCCTCGGAATCGGAAAAAGGACGAACAAGAAAGTCGTCCACTTCCACAGAAGCCCAATCCCACGGAGAGCCCATGTCGTCGTGGTCGAGCACCAGAACCACTGGCAACTGGCGATACACGTTTTCGCTCTTGACCAGATTGGCGATCTCCGCTCCCGAAATGTCCGACAGACGATTATCCACGACAAGCAAATCCGGAGGATCATTGAATAAATACTCAATCGCTCCGCGACCCCGTTCAAAAACAGTAAATTCGATCCAGTCGCTGCTCCACATGGACAACAGCATGTCACGAAGCGCGGAATCGTCTGAGAGAAGAAAGGCGCGCTGCTTGCGGACGAAACAGGGGGCCGGATCAGTGGTATTCATGCACGATTTCTATCACCGGGCATGCAATACGTCAAAGCAGGAAGGCGCTATCAAAAGCTCATGTCGGATACATCGAGAAGCTGATCGGCCAGCTCATCCATACATCGCTCAAGGTCGCTCATCTTGAACCCCAACTCTTTCATGGCCTCGGGCCGCAGATACGCGGTCTGATCGTCACCGGAGTTGCCGAACTCGAACAGCCGGACCATGAAATCTCCCAGATGCACGACACAGGCTGTAGATTTGTACAACTCGGCCATATGTGGACTGTGATGGCGGCTCATGGCCTCCCGGATATTGCCCGGCAGATGCCAATGGCGTGCGAGCCATGCATTGATTCTGTCGTGGGCAAATCCAAGGACGTGCTTTTCCGCCTTGTAATAACTGAGATTCTTTTCCTTGGCTGTGTTCAATATGCTTTCGTGCAGTTCAGGCAGCTGTACGGCGGTGACCACCTTGCCCAAATCGTGCAACAATCCGGCCACGGCATATTCCTCGGGATCATCAAATCCGGCACGCCGGGCAACGATGTTGGAAGCCGTTGCAACGCCGATGCTGTGTTCCCAAAGCCCCTGCATTGCCTGAACCATCATGTCGAAGACCGAAGTGGAAATGATGATGCCGCGAATAACATTGAACCCAAGCAGCACAAGACCGTGCTGGATGGAGCTGATCCGACCGGGAAAACCATAAATGGGTGAATTGACCATCTTGAGGACCTTGGCCGAAAGGACCTGATCCTTGCCGATGACGTTGGCGATTTCTTCGGTGGACGTCTCAGGGTTCTCCACGAGCTTGGTGACTTCGTCGAGCACCCCCGGCAATGTAGGCAAATCCTGAATAGCCAGCACCTGACCCTTGACACTGGTCTTGAGGTCTTCCATCTATGCCTCGTCTCCGTTTGGGTGGGCCGCGTCACCATTGACACTGGCTGCCTCGATCTCGTCATCGCTCTGGCCAGCCTTTGCAAGGGCCTTTTCACGAGCTGCCTGAGCTGCAGCCTTGATCCTGAAATAGCTCTGCAACCGGTTTAAAACCATCATCATCCACTTGTCATTGTCATAGACGCGAAAAAGATGCGGCAAACGATCAAGACGCTCGGAAAACTTGGTACCGCCCAAGGCCCCGCCCATGTCCACAGGATGCCCTTGCACGACAATCCTCTCGATCTTCATACTCTGCAAACGATCAATGAGAGCCTGAGACAGCTCCATGCCCTCGGCCATGACGGTAATGCCGTTTTCACGAGCCACCGGCTTGGCCAGCATCATGCCCGGACGGGCGAGATCAATAGGAATTTTTTGCATGAAACCGTATCCGGTTGTGGTTTGTACGGTGTGAAACCATACATGGTTGGGGCCCCGGATTCAAGACACGGCTTTGTCATATTTTATCAAAAAAGATTAATGCCCCCATGACCATGAAACCGGCCGCCGCAACCTTTTTGATGATGGCCGGAGAAATGTACTGACAAATAAAATTGGCCAGTACCACCCCGAGAAAACTGACTGTAACCAAGGCCAGAGACGACCCGAGAAAAACCGTCCATGGCTTACGGCTTTCAGCAGTCATGAGCATGCAGGCCAGTTGGGTCTTGTCCCCCAATTCGGCGACAAACAAAGTTGCAAACGTGGTAACGAACAACTTCCAGTCCACAATTCCTCCAAATCGAAAATATGTTCATACAGCGTCAGGCAGTATAAAAAACCACTGACAAAACTTGCCAAATCGCCCGACCCTGTTAAAATCGGCACACAACAATAAAGCAAAGGAGACAATAATGAATATGCAATCCATTATCAACGCCTATCAATTCCGCCATGCGTGCAAAGATTTCAATCCCGAAAAGAAAATACCCGAAGAACAATTCGAGGCAATAATCGAAATGGCCCGGCTTTCCCCCAGCTCGTTCGGATTCGAACAATGGGACATGCTGGTGATCATGAACCCCGAAATTCGTGAAGCTATCAGGGAAATCGCCCCGGGCGGACAACTGCAAATCCCCAACTGCAGCCACCTTGCCGTGCTCCTGGGCAAAAAAATGCCCATCATGCGCTTTGACTCTTCCTATATTGACTACATGCTCAAGGATGTCCAAAAGGTTCCCGACGAAGTATACACCTTCATGAAGGAATTCGTGGAACGCTTCCAACGCGAGACCTTCAGGCTTCTGGACAGTGACCGGGCCATGTTCGACTGGTCGTGCAAACAGGCATATATCGCGCTCGGCAACATGCTCACCGGCGCCGCACTCATGGGCATCGACTCCTGCCCCATGGAAGGGTTCGACCCAAAGGCCCTGAACAACATTCTGGAAACACGCTGCGGCATGGACCAGTCAACCCACGGCGCTGCTGTCCTGTGCGCGTTCGGCTACAGGGTCAAGGAACCGAGGGCAAAGACACGACGCCCGGTGGAGAAAGTTGTCCGCTGGATCAGATAGGCTCCGACTCCCGGGCCAAATACCACATGCCGGGCAATTGACGCACCGCCCCGCGCATTTCAAGCATCAGCAACATGCGGCTGGTCTTGCCGCTGGGCCACCCCAGGGAACGGCACAGGCTGTCGACCTGCTGTTTGCCGGATTCCTCAAGCACATCCATGAGTTCCTGCTCTTCGGCATCGAGAACCACGGCTGCGCGAATCGGCACTTGGCGCGATTTCCGGGGTACGGAGTCTATGGGCTCGGCCTTGGCAGTCTTCAAAGGCCTTGATGATTTCCTGCGATTTGCGGACGCAGTCCGGATCACGCCTCCGGGCAATGCATCCGGGTCTTCCGCGCCCCTTGGGGGAGCATCAGGAAGCATGTCCAGCTCCCCGGCGAACTCATATCGCAACACTTCCACGATGTCTGCAGCGCACTCCACAAGGGCTGCCCCCTGCTTGATGAGCCCGTGGCAGCCCGTGAAGGTAGGCTGACCCAACGGACCGGGCAGGGCAAACACCTCGCGCCCCTCTTCCGAGGCGAGCCGGGCCGTGATCAGGCTGCCGCTGCGATTGGCGGCTTCGGCCACCACCACACCAAGGGAAAGCCCGCTGATGATTCGATTCCGAAAAGGAAAATTGGCAGGGTCCGCACGCATTCCCGGCGGATATTCGGTGACCACGCAACCACGCCGTTCCAGCACCTCGCGCACGTCCGCGTTGTCCGAGGGGTAATCCTGATCCATCCCGGCGCCGAGCACGGCCACGGAACGCCCCAACCCACGCAGGCCAGCCAGATGCGCTTGCCTGTCTATACCCAAAGCAAGCCCGGATACCACGGTGATACCGAGCGAGGACAGTTCGTAACTGATTCGTTCTGCGGATTCCAAACCGAAATGCGTGCACTTGCGCGCCCCGACAACGGCGACCGAGGGATTCCGCAACAGGGAAACGTCTCCACGACAATACAGCAAGGCCGGAGGTTCCATGATGTTCCTGAGGCGATCCGGGTATGCGTTGTCATGCCAACAGACAACCTGCATGTCGGCATCGCGAACAGCAAGGTATTCGGCCCGGGCCTTTTCGCGCCAGCCTTCGTTCAGGACGGCGTTTGCCCTGCGTCGGTCGGCCAACCCTTTATCAGGCCAGGCATCGGCATCCAGCAAGGCTTCGTAGGCAGAATCATAGGCATTGAAAATGGTGCGCCAGGTTTTGTGCCCCACCCCCTTGGCATGTCGAAACGCCAGACACGCAAAAAATTCCTTGTCCGGATCCCGACGAGCGCTCATGACCGCCCCGTTAGCGTCCGAGGGCAGCGAGACGCTTGCGGGCCAAACCGGCCGGAGCGGATTTGGGATAATCCTCCACGAGCGCACGCAGGTAGAAGGCTGCGTTATCAACGTCGCCAGACATCTCGTACGCCATTCCGGTCTTCAGCATGGCTGCAGGCACCTTGGAATGTTTGGGGTACTTCTGGGCCACGTCCTTGAAGGTCATGATGGCTTGGGGGTAATTCTTTTGCGAATAATAGGTTTCACCCTTCCAATACAGGGCATTTGCCGCAAGATCGGTTTGAGGAAACCGCTTCAGGTAGGTGTCAAACGCCTTTCTCGCATCGACAAATCTTTCCGCACGGTACAGGGAAAGCGCATAATCGTATGCAGCCTTTGGCGTGACAGGTTGCGGCTTGGCCTTCTGGACTTTTTTCGCCGGCGCCTTTGGTTGGGGTTTCGGAGTGGGCAACTCCGCCCATGGTTTCGGCTCCTTGCTGCTGGCTACCTTGTGGCGGGGCTGTGCCGGTGTCGCCTTGGAAGGATCAACCTCCTGCCAGCCACTCTGTTCTTCCTTGAGATCGCTGACCCACCCCGAATCGTCCGGCTTGGCCTTGCGCGGCCCTTCGGTTACGGTTTCCATGGCCGGGTCGGCCAAAGCCACACGCTGCTCCAATGCCGCCAGACGCTTGTTCAACCGGGCATTCTCCGCAGCTTCGGCTTCCATCTGCGTTTTCTGCTGCTCACGAAAATTGAGGAAATTCTCCTCCAGGCTTTTCATGCGCCATTCCATGCTCGCATCATGGGTTTTGGACCCTGACCCGGTGCTGACACACCCAACAAGGCAAAAAGCAAAAAGGCCGAGGCTCGCCAATGCATACCGCATAAATAATCTCCGATTGACAAATCATTGCAATGTTCCCACAGGTAATAGGCGATACAGCGTTTTTTTTCAAGAAACCAATTTATGCGTTTCCGAAAACCAACCCCGCGCAACCTTGCCACGCTTGCTTTTTTCAGGCACAAAACCAACGAATTAATAATCTTCAAAACGCTTCCGTTCAATCACCCTTCGGAGACACGAAAAGATGGATATCACTGAAAGCCTGACACTGGTCGCCCAAATGGCAGCACCGGCATTTTTCGACCTGATGGGTCTTGCCGCACTTGGTGCCGCCTTTGTCGCCACCCTGAATCAACTTGCAGCACAAAACAGTTCCAAAGCCTTTTACGACAAATACGCGCAGCAGACAGCAATCATGGGCCTGGGTCTTCTCGGCATCAGCATGGCTGCCGTGGCAATAGCAGGGACCGTCGCCATCAACCGTATGCCGTGGCTCGGACAATGGCTTTCAGACACATCCTCTCCATTCATGCCATTTTATGCTTCCGTGGGTCTCGGAATTATCCTCTATATCCCTTACGCCCTGCTCTGGAAACGATTCCGCAAACACAAAATGCTCCACACCATGCTCGGAGCAATCACCAGCGGTTCCCTGCTGGCAGGGCTCGCATTGTTCGTGGCGGCACTGTATATTTTCGGTATTACCACCACCGGAGCCTCTTCCACATTCGAAGTTGCCGAACTCCCCCTGCACAGCGGCTCGTTTTTCTGGCCCCTGACCGTTCAGTACACGCTTTTTGCCATAAGCGCTGCGGCCGGTTTGAGTCTGGTATACCTTGTCTTGCGACGCAACAAGGACGATTTCGGACGGGACTACTACAAATTCTCACTGCCCCTCGCCGCCCGCTGGGCTCTTGGGGCCATGCTGCTGGAAATGGCTTCGCAGGCATGGCTCTTTGCTCTGCTTTCCCCGGAAGCCCGTACACTGGTACTGCAAACCGGTATGGGCGCACTCTGGGGAGGGCTGTTGGGGTTTTCCCTCATCTGTTGTCTGCTTTGGCTTCTGCTGGCCAGAAGCGCCCACCCCATGCGCATGAAATGGTTGGCCTTTGTCGGCGCACTGTTGCTGTGGACAATCCACAGCCTGAACTGTGCCGTATGTCTGGGCCTTGTTTCCATGATCTAGACTTTTCGCAGACACACAAAAAGGCCGGTCTCCCTCAGGAGGCCGGCCTTTATTATCGACTACAACGCCTTTTTCTATTGCGGCAGGGCAGCTTTCTGCTGTTGTTCCACAGCCGATTTCTTGCCCAACGACTTATGCGTAGGCTTCTGCAGGGTGGTAGACAGGCTGTATATTTCGTGCGGATCCAAAATCAGCACCACAGAACCGTCGCCCATGATGGTTGCGCCGGACAGGCCTTTCAGGCTGAAGTTGTTCAGGTACTGTCCAAGAGGCTTGATAACGATCTCCTGACGTTCCAACAACCTGTCCACAACCAATCCGAGCCTGCGGTCGTTGTCATGAATCACGACCACCGGCACAATTTCCCGCTCGTTCTCATTGGGCGGCAATTCCAGCAGTTCGGAAAGTTCGACAATGCCAAGGACCTCGCCGCGAAGCTTGACGGCCTTGCGGTTGTTCACGTCGGATAACTTGTCGACTTCGATTTTGGTGGTTTCGGAAACGGCATCCAGCGGAATGGCAAAGGTCTCGCCGGCGATCTGAACCATCAACGCATCGATGATGGCCAGTGTCAGCGGCAGGGTAAGCGTAAACTTGGTTCCCTTGCCCAATTCAGAGGTGGTATGCACACTGCCCTTGAGATTCTTGATGTTGTTCTTGACCACGTCCATGCCCACGCCGCGCCCGGATATGTCCGTGACCTTTTCGGCCGAGGAAAATCCCGGAGCGAAAATCAGCTCAAGAGCTTCGCGGTCATCCAACACGTTGGCTTCATCCTGAGAAATGACGCCCTTGCGCACGGCGATCTGGCGCATCTTTTCAGGATCGATGCCCTTGCCGTCGTCCTCGACTTCAATGGCTACGGAATTTCCCTTGTGATACGCGCGCAACCAGACGTGGCCCTTCGGGCTTTTGCCCTCGGCGACTCGCTCGTTTTCATCCTCAAGTCCGTGGTCCACGGCGTTGCGGACAAGGTGGACCAGCGGATCACCGATTTCCTCAACAACGCTCTTGTCGAGTTCGGTTTCTTCGCCTTCCATGATCAATTCGACCTGCTTGCCACTCTTCCGGCTCAGGTCGCGCACCAAACGCGGGAACCGTGAAAAAACCGTCTGGACCGGCACCATGCGGACCTTCATGATGGTATCCTGAAGATCGTCGGAAATACGCGCCATTGCATAGGTGGTTTCGGTCAGCTGCTGCGCCACGACATGAACCTCTTCCTGACCGTCCTCAAGGGCGCGGGCAAGCATGGAGTATCTATTGCGGTTAATGATCAACTCACCAATGAGGTTCATGAGATGATCCAGCTTGTGATGATCCACGCGAATGGTGGTAGAGGCCTTTTGTTTGGTGGAAGCGGCAGTATCGGGCTTTGCCATTTCCTTGGCCACGGCAGCCTTTGCCTTCTGCAAGGAACTCTTTCCGCCAGTCTTGGGGGCCGCAGGCTTGGGCTTTGCGGGAGTTGCTGGCTTGGGCGCTGCAGAATCAGCAGACTTGGCGGCAGCCTTGGGTGCCTCGGTTTCAGCCTTGGGTGCCGGCTTGGGGGCTGCAGGCTTGGGAGCTGCAGCAGCCGGTTTGGGCTGAGCCGGGGCAGCCGGCTTTTCGGGTGCGTCTTCAGGGGCTCCACCCTTGAGCCCTCCCATGGCCTTGGTAAGCATATCGTTCAAAATACCGAATTCCTGATCAAGCAAATCCACCATCAGCCCGAAATCCATATCGGTCTTGCGCCCTTGATCGACAAGGCCTGTAGTCCGTTCCGCATAGGTCTTGATCTCGTCAAATCCCATGTATCCGGCAGAATTCTGAATGGTCTGCAAGCTGCGGAACAACCCGTCCACAAGGTCGGACTTATTCGGATCTGCCCGTAACTCCTTGAGAGCAAAAAGGACATTATCAACCTGCTGGCTGATGGTCTGCTCAAACAAGGCCACATCTTCAGGATCAAAGTCTGCACCGTCCGCAACCGGAGTTTCGTCGGAATTTCCGCCACTGGCAGCAGGGGCGGCCTCTTTTGGAGTCGACGAGGCTTCATTGCTTCCCTTGCCCGGTCCGTCCGTCAACACACGGGCAAAATCGCTATTTTCCTCTTCGGTCACTTTCTGGAGAACCTGCGCAAAGACAGTGATATCCATAGGTTCGACCTTGCCGGATTCGACATCCACCTTGGCCACAAGCGCTTCGATCTGGTCCACAACGGTAAGCAGAAGGTCTACCAACCCCTGGCTGCAAGGCATGACCCCTTTCCGCACCTTGTTCAGCAAGGTCTCGGCTTCATGGGTCAACCCGTTGAGTTCCTTGAAACCGATGATGCCGCTGTTGCCCTTGAGGTTGTGAAAATACCGGAACGTATCGTTAATCAGTTCATCGTTGCCGCCAGCATCCCCTTCCAGGGCCAACAGGGAACGATTGAGATTATCGATGATCTCTTGGGCCTCTTCCAAAAAGTCGGAAAGATGGCCTTCGCCGACCGTCGTCAAGGCATAGGGCGTTCCGTCAAAATCAGGATCAGGTACAGGAGAAAAATCAGTCATGATGGTACTCCCCGTATCGACAGCCTGTCCGGCCGGCTCGGGTTCAATGATGGCTTCTTGTTCGGTCGTTGCCAATGCATCAGCATCTTCCGGTTCCAGCACTTCGGGCGTCAGTATATCTGCTTCCTGTTCCCCGACATCCTGAGTTTCAGCGTTTTCTTCCAAAACCACGTCTCCACTCTCGAGCACATGCTCTATCTGGGCGATGATGGGCGCCGTGTCCACATCGCCTTCAACGCCGTGCTCTTCCAGGTTGTCCACCATGGTCCGCAGGGCATCCGTGGCCGAAAGGATCAAATCCATAATCCCGGACGTGACCTGAATGGCCCCCTGCCTCAACTCGTCCAGGATATTCTCAGCCTTGTGGGCAAGACCATTGATCTTGTTGAGTCCCAGAAAGCCGGAAGCCCCCTTGAGTGAGTGCATCGGGCGAAATATTTCGTTGAGCAGGCCAAGGTTCTCGGGAGATTGCTCAAGTTCAAGAAGATTCGGCTCAATTGTTTCAAGGTGCTCTTTGGCCTCCATGAAAAAATCGGCTAATATTTCCGGATCAAGAAAGTCCTGACTCATGCAGGCACCTCGTGTTGTTGCAGTACAAATTCACCGTTGGGGGCATGCCAGCCCTCAGCCCAACAACATTTTGACATTGCGAACCAATTTTTCAGGTTGCGCCGGTTTGACCATGTAAAGATTGGCCCCCACAGTCAACCCGGTCTGAATATCCCTATCCTGTCCCTCGGTGGAAAGCACGACAATGGGAATATCGCGATACGTCTCTTGCTCGCGCAAGGTCTTGATAAATGTCAGTCCGTCCATACGCGGCATGTTGATGTCGGAAACGATAAGATCGACCTCTCCCGCTCCATAGAGCTTTTCGAGGCCGTCAAGACCGTCTTCCGCAGTGGTAACTTTGAAGCCTTCCTTCTTCATGATGAAGGCCACAAGGTTTCGCACTGTTTTGGAGTCGTCCACAATCAAAACATGCTTCGGCATTTGTTCCCCCTTGTACTCCACACCGATAGGCTATGATTATATGACAAACCAATGCAACGCAAACGCATACGTCAAGCTTCCTTCTGATAAATGATCGCGCCCGGATAATGTATGGGCTTGAAGGCCCGACTGATGTTGTGAAGCGACTCGGAATGTCCGATAACCAGATACCCTCCGGGAACGAGATTGTCATAATAAGCGTTGATGACCTGTTTTTTCATTTCGTCATCAAAATAAATGATCACGTTGCGGCAAAAAACGATCTCAGACCGTTCTACCGACTTGAGATGCTGCCGATCCTTGAGATTTAACGGGCCGAAGGAGACAAGTTTCTTGATTTCCGGACGCACAGCATAGGCCCCCCCTTCCGGCTCGAAATATCTTTCCACTATCTCTTTGGGAGTAGTTCGCAGACTGTACTCGGAATACACACCTTTTCTGGCCGAATCCAAAACCCGCGGCGAAAGATCGTTGGCCGTTATACGAATGTCCCAGGAACGGACCTCGGCACGCATCACCTCGCTGATGATCATGGCCAGCGTATACGGTTCCTCACCTGTGGAACAGCCGGCAGACCATATGCGCAGGGACTTGAGACCCTTCTTTCTTTGCGCGTCGATGACAGCCGGAAGAATGTTCTCCTGAAAAACCTTGAGTTGCGGCGGGTTGCGATAAAAACTCGTCTCATTGGTCGTAATGACTTCAAACAACCGCTTTTGTTCATGAACCCGGTTGCTGTCGTACTGAAGATAATAGTAGTACTCGCCGAAATCCTTGAGGCTCAACTTCTTGAGCCTGTTGGCCAGGCGATTCTCGAGCAAGTACTTCCTGTTGTCCGCAATATAGATACCGCACTGCTCGTATATGTAATCCCGCAGGCTGGCGAACTCGGAATCCGTGATCTTGAGTTCCTTGCCCAGGGATATGGTCTTGGAAAAAAGCGATGACATCTGAACCTAGTTCTCCTGTCCTTCCTGAATCATCGTGATGGCGTCTTCGGCTGCGCGAACCAGTTCATATTCATCACTGTCGGAGATTTCAAGTAAAGAACGGAAGGCTACCGTGCCGCCGATCCTTCCCAGAGCTTCGATCACCTTCATGACAACAAAGCGGTTGGAACTTTCCAGCAACTCCAAAAGCTCGGGAACAGCTTCTTCCTCTCGCTGTGTTCCAAGGGCATCAATCGCGCGAATTTGGACCCAGTCGTCATCGTCCTTCAAAGCCTTGAGCAAATGGGGCAAGTATTCCTTTTCATAACAATTGCCCAAAATTTCCACGGCAGTCAGACGCACGTCCTTGTTTTCATCTTCAAGGCGACCCAATACGTGGGGAGCCCAGCCGCAGGTCCCTTCACACAACTGGGCGATGGCCTCGACCGCCACCTTGCGAATGTCAGGCAATTCGTCTTCCAGCGCCATCTCAAGCTGCACGATGTTTTCGGGCTCACCGATCTTGCCCAACGCATACACCGCCATCAGGCGCTGTATGGGCTCCTGACTGGAAGCCATGGCCACGAAACGCTCACGAACTTCGGAACCGTTGATGGATATCAGCGCCTCAAGCGCGGCTTCCTTGACGTCGTCATACTGGTGATCGAGCAGCGGGAAAATTCTGTCAACGACATCGGCCTTGCGCATTTTGACACCGAGAAAACCGACCGCGCCCTTGAGCACGGTCCCGTCATCATGCCTTTCAAGCACGTCGACAAAAAAGTCCGTGGCGCCGTCCCCGGCCACATCAGCCAAAACACTGATCAGTTGCCGCTGCACATACAATCCCAGATCCCAGAAGACATCCATGAAAATCGAACAGACTTCATCTGCGCTGTCCTCGGCCACCAAAGCCAGGGCCTGTACGGCAACCTGCGCCAAGTCCTTGTCGTCGCTTGCCACGGCATCCTTGAGGGCTTCGGTCAGGCCAATCTTGGACAAATTTGCAATGATCTGGGCCAGCCTATCCTGATCGCGATCCTGATCCAGTTTCGCGGCAATGGACAGAATCCCCCTCGCGGCCTGCTCTCCGCCCACATAAGCAAGCCCCTGAATGGCCGCATCCTGAATTTCCTCGTCTTCATCCTTGAGAGCCACCAGAAGGTATTGCCGAAACTTCTCGCGTTCGTCGTTGGTCAGCAACGTCAGGGACTTGCCGCCAAGAATGTTCACCACGGCCTTGACGATCTTGTTGCGAAGCGCGGTAGGGGAATCCTCCATGCGTCGCAGCAGCATGGTCACGGCCTTCACATTGCCCATTTCGCCAAGGGCATCGATGATCATGGACGCAACAAGGTCAGAAGCCTTGTCCAAAGCCTTGACCAACGCATCAACAGAACTGGCATGCTTGATCTTGGTCAGGGCCTCGATTACCGCATATTGTACCCATTCGTCGTCTTCCATGGCCTTGTTCAGGCTTACAGCCGCCTCTTCCCTGCCGAGGTCGCCAAGGCTGACAGCAGCCTGATACCGGACATTGACCTCGGGGTCCTTGAGCAGGGCCTCGCACAAGGCTTCCACACCCATCAGGCTTTGGGAAGACCCCAGAATGTCGGAGGCAAAAATACGTATGTCGGCATCATCATCGTGCAACAACTCGATAAGAGAGTTTACATCCTGATGGCCGACCTCTCGAAGTATATCCATGGAAAGGTTGCGAACCGGAGCAGAGTCCGAACGCAGCATGGGGATGACCGCCTGCACCACAGCCTTGCCGCCGATTCGGCGCAAGGAACTCTCTGCAGCTTCCTGAATACCGAGGTGGTCTGCGGTCAGCAAACGGGCAAGTTCGGGAACGGCTTCAACGCATCCGGCCTCGCCGGCCTTGAAAGCGCCCTCCCGAACGATTTCCATGTCTTCACTTTTCAACAGAACCAGATATTCGTTGCATTCCGTCATAACCGCTTGCTCCCAAAGGTGACGATAATGGTCTAAATCACTTGTACAAATTGGACATGATGGCTTCTGCCATTCCGTCGATGTCCACAATCTCGTCATCAAGCCCGGCATCCACTATTGCCTTGGGCATTCCGTAAACAACACACGTTGCATCGCTTTGCGCCAAAGCGCGTCCGCCCTTTTCCTTGAGCTCGCGAATGCCTTCCATGCCGTCATTGCCCATGCCGGTAAGTATGACGCCGAGGCCCCGTCTCCCCACAGCCTGGGCAACCGAGCTGATGAGCACGTTGGCTGAGGGCTTGTACAAGGCCTCTTTCGGTTCCGGGGTAACGACCACATCGATGCGGCTCACCTTCTGGTCCAGAACAATATGTTTTCCTCCGGGCGCAACAAAGGCATGCCCCGGCTTGAGCACGTCTCCAGGCTCGGCTTCCTTCACGGAAATATTGCTCACATTGTCCAAACGCTTGGCAAAGGGGCCAGTAAAAGCTGCAGGCATGTGCTGGGCAATGACAATACTTGCGGGAAAATCGGCCGGAAGCGCGGAAAGAACTTTCTGAACGGCGGGCGGGCCGCCGGTGGAGACTCCGATGGCAACCACATCCCGCTTGACGCTGCCTTTGCGCACGGCTGGCCGCGCCGAAACCGGGGCAACCTTTGCCCGGGCAACGGACCGAGTCGGGGCATGACGCATCTTGCGCCTTGCAACGGTTTTCACACGGTCAATCAGATCCTGTTCGATCTTGATAATATCCAGCGACACCTTGGACAGCTGCTTGGGAATGAAATCCACAGCCCCGAGTTCCATGGCCTTGAGGGTGGCTTCCGCGCCTTCCGTGGTCAGGGAACTAACCATGAGAACGGGCCGGGGCATCTCCATCATGACGTGACGCAAGGCCGTAAGTCCGTCCATCACAGGCATCTCGATGTCCATGGTAACGACATCGGGATCGTGGGTACGGATGGCTTCAAGCCCCTCCTGCCCGTTACGGGCCGTGGCCACGACTTCAATATCAGAATCCTTGCCGAGCATCGTGCTGATGGCCTTGCGCATGAAAGCCGAATCATCCACGACAACAACTTTAATCACTCGCAGCTCCTTTTCAGGTCCAATTCGAGATTACCCAAGTATGTTCGCCTTTTTCAACAGCAAACACTGTACGGGAATTATTGGTATTGGGAAATGATTTCATGACAGTTCGTCCTCAGGAATTAAAAGTATGCTTATTTACTTAGATTGTCCAACTTGCAAGAAAAATGATTTTTTATCTTGCCATTCGAATCCAGGTCAGCTAAAAGCTCGATTCGCACCACGTCGGGATGTGGCTCAGTTTGGTAGAGCGCTGCGTTCGGGACGCAGAGATCGGAGGTTCAAATCCTCTCATCCCGACCAAGGAAATCAAGGGTTTACAGCATTAGCTGTAAACCCTTTTCTTTTCGGTAATACAAAATGGTAATACAGACCTCGTCTATTAATTACTTTTTGCAGTCATTTTTCAAAGTATTTGCTCATTTTTTGCGCAAATGCTAAATGACAAATAGCAAAACAACTTCAACAGGCAGTCAAAGCATGGCCGAATCCCGTCCCAAACTCGGAACCATCACTCTGAAGCTGGATAAAAAAACAGAACGAATCAACATCTTCAGCGCCGAAGAATGGGTAGACACGACCGGTGGCAAGGCTGGCCGCTTCAGGCTCCGGATCAATGGGAAATGGTATTCCCCTGAAGGCGAAAAGTATCATTTCCTCACATCAAACGGTCTCATACATTTTCTTGAAACCAAATTGCAGCAAGCGGAGATTGTCGCGGCTCAAGAAATCCCATCCTCTGCGCAACTCAATCTAAAGCAAGGCGATCCTGTCCGCTTTACGACCTACTATGACGGCTGGCCACAAATCCAACGAACACGTCTGGCAGGAAATCCATTCCAAGATGATTCCGAAGATTGGCGAGTATGTCTTGCAGGCATTACCCATCCAGTTCTTCTTATAGATGTAATCTTGGACTAAACACTTTTTTCTTTTCCACCTTATGTCATTCAATATTTTTCTCTCCTCCCATAATCAACACTTATTTACTGACCAGCAGCCTTTTCTCAATTTTATTATGATTAGAGGATACTACTTAATCGTCGCAGAAAGGACGACCATATTCCAATACAACAACTCCCATTGAGCCAATGAAAGACCATAAGCTTTAGCAACCCGTTTACAGCGTTCAATGACAGCAACATACGCATCAAGCGAGTCGTTTTTTGTCCAAGCATAATTTTCACCTACATTCTTAGCGACATAACTATCAATTGGCGCATGAAGAGGTTCAACGATCTCGCCTTTCACCCAAAGTAATTTTAGTGTGAGATTAAAAAGCTTCTGAGCTGATCCAAAACGAAAATGACCTTCTTTCAACGAATCTGAATGAACCGAAGTCATAAATTCCACCAATTCACTAAGGTTATTCAAATGTTCAGATTCAGAAATTGTCCCTACGACATAGTCCCCGATCTTCTTTTCAACGAAACTCCTATAATCTCTCCACATTTTCTCTTTTGCTTCCCCACCGATTTGCGAGTGGTAAACATAACCTCGTTGAGTGGTGGCGTTCCGAACACTCGAATAAACTTCATCAGTAGCAATAGCACCGCCCCAGTACTTCATATACATTTTTTTTGCATCCTCTACCTTGAAACCTGAAACTAAATTCATGTTATCTCTCCGGTATATTTTTCCAATGATATAATTGCTAGACTTTTCTTATCTCTTCTCATGTCATTAAATTTCTTTCAACGTCCTTTAATGTCTTTTTACGTCCTGAATCTCCCCTCTTTATGTCCTTTTGTGTCATTCAACGTCTTCTTATGTCTTTTAATGTCCGCCTATAGACGTAGGACGCTCACGGACGCATACTGTCATGGAGTCCGAAGGCAGGATAGGTAAGGTAGGCCCACTTCGTGGAGACTACCTTACGTCCTGCCACAGCCTTGCTGGCTGTGGTTGACTTATTCGCCTTCGGCTCAACGTATATGCTCCGCAGGGAGTGACACCATTTACGCAAAGGAGAACATCATGACTAAAAAGAAAAATAAAATTAGTGCATTAAAAGAGCTTATCGTTCAAAATAAAGCTAGCGGGCAGCCCATGGTTTCCTCACTCGTTGTAGCAGAACATTTTAAAAAGCAGCATAAAGATGTGCTCAAAGCCATAAATAATTTGGATTGTCCCAAGGAGTTTAACGGGCGCAATTTTGCGCCCGTTGAATACTTGGACTCCAAAGGAGAAGCGCGGCCCGCAGTCAACATGACTCGTGACGGCTTTTCGATCTTGGCCATGGGATTTACCGGCAAGAAGGCCATGGAATGGAAGGTGAAGTTTCTGGAAGCGTTTAACGCTATGGAGAAGCAGCTTACACCGCACATAGTTCCGACCAAATTCAGCTATGTGCCGCTAAAACCGGAGGAACTGAGGGGAATCAAAGGCCTCATGAAATATTGGTGCTATCTGGACGGTATCACTTTCAACGAAGCCGTTGCCCAAGTGCAAACGATTACCCGCTGTCCCAACATGGACGAAATGGATTACGGTGCTGCAAAGATGGCATGGGATTTCGTTTTGGCCTGCATAAGCAGGGTTCCCTCAAAGTCGGCTACCCCCAAATGCACTGAAGACGATCTGGCACCGGTTTATGGATTACTAGATTACTGGGAGCACTGGCAAAAAGGCGCTTACGCTCAACGTATGGAAGAGATGTGCAAATGCATGCGGATAGATAGCGTACAGCAGTTGCCCGAATCTTGCCTCCCTCATGCTGTCAGTGGGTTGTGGATGAAAATCAACATAGAGATTGGCCGAAACGATGCCCTCCAAGAAGCACGTGCTTAAATCATACGTATCCGACGAGGAATACGCGGCTATCATCGCCAAGGCCGACATGACAGGACTGTCCGTGTCTACATTCGTCAAGCGCGTATCTCTGGGACACCAAATTGTCAGCCGGGAAGACCGCCAAGCCCGGCGGGAACTGCTGCGGATCAATGCAGATATAGGCCGCCTAGGTGGACTGCTGAAAATGTGGCTGACCAACGAAGATGACTTTGAGGATGATGTACGAATCCTGCTGAAGGAAATCGAACAACGACAAGCCGAGCTCAAAAAAGCCGTGGGGCGCATATGATCAGCCGACATATCACCTGCAAGCAAGCCAACGACGATTACGGGCGTTTAGCCCGTTACGTGGCAGACGCCAGCCACGAGGGGGAGAAATGCCTAGCTGCATGGGCTGCTGGATGCTGGGCCGGTGATGACTATGAACTGGCCATAACGGAAGTTGAGGACACGCAAGCGCTCAACCTCCGCACCGGCAAGGAAAAGACCTACCATTTGATTGTCTCGTTTCGTCCGGAGGACGAAGCATTGCTCACGATTGAGAAGTACAAGGAGATCGAGAAGGAATTTGCCAAAACGCTGGGCTATGAGGAACACCAGCGCCATTGCGGTGTCCATAAGAACACGGCCAACGTCCACATGCACGTTGCCTACAATATGATTCATCCTGAAAAGTTGACCAGGCATGAGCCGTACCGGGATTTTCACAAACGAGACAAGCTATGCCGGCAGCTTGAACAAAAATACAGTCTGAAGGTCGACAATGGGAGGAATCCTGCCCGAAACAACACACGCGAGAATGAAAAGGCACGGACATATGAAGCACACTCCGGCCAGCAGTCCTTTGACGGCTATGTAAAGGACCAGAAAACACATTTGCTCAAAATGGCCGAGGTGGCCAAAAGTTGGCAGGAGCTACATACGATATTTGCCGAACAGGGGTTGGCCATCACTCCACGAGGCAACGGTTGTGTCATAAAAAATCGTTTCGGCAAACAACGAATCAAAGCCAGTTCACTGGACAGATCCTTTTCACTCCACAAGTTGGAAGCGCGTTTTGGGAAATTCCGGCCAGCTAAAAGCCTTGAACATGTGGTTGAACGAGACAGATACACAGGAAAGCCAGTCCACCGAAATCCGGAACGCGGCAACCTGTATCGGGAATACCAGAAGGCCATCAAGAACAAGAAGCACGGCTATGAGCAATGCAAAGAGCAAGAGAAAGAAGACCTTGAAGCCGTCCGAAAGAAATGGAAGCTCAAACAGCGGGAAATCCGCAACCGGACGGACTTGGTTTGGAAAGACAAGAAAGCTCTAATCTCCCTAGCCAAATTGCACGGCCTGAAGCACGAGGAAACAATTCGTGCAGACATGGCCAAGCGTAGAAGAATCTTACGAAAAGAAACACCATTTCACAACTGGTCCGGATTCCTAAAACTCAAGGCCGAACAGGGCAACCAGGTCGCATTGGCCATTTTGCGATCAAGAAAAGAAACGGCACAAGCTCAAGACGTTGCCATTCCAAAACGACTCATGACCAACATCAGCTATCGCGTCGATAATCAGGGCAACGTGCTCTACTCGCTCGCGGGTGGTGGCATGATCAAAGACACGGGCAGTCGCCTGTTCTTCAGCAAACACGACAAGGCTGCACAAAAGATCGCCAAGCAGCTGGCTTGGCGAAAATTCGGCAAACAATTCACGCTGGGCAACGGAGTAATCCGGAGAGTAGGAGAGAAACTTGAGGCTCAGATTCGAAACGAAATGAGCCGGTAGTAAGAACGACAAAATCCCCATGCCCATACAGCATGGGGATTTTGGTTGATGAGAACCCCCGTGATAACTAGATAGTGTGTGTAAGATTATCGGGATGTGCCGGGATCATCCGGGATTTATCGGGACGGAATTTTTGTAATTCCATTACACATACTGAAACCATCTCAAGAGAGCGGGAGACCATGTTGCTTAACGCTACGCTTCTCCCGCTCTTTTTTTATGATACGGTGGATGTGCTGGTAAGACAACCCGTACTTGCGGGCCAGCTCGTCGGCATTAGCGCCGTTGAAATCAGAATAGATGCGGGCGTCTCTGGAGCAAATTCTCCCGGCCATGTCTTTGGGGATGTAGACGTTCTGTCCTCCCCAATGATCGGCCAGGAATGCGGCCGCATCTTGGGCGAACTCTTTTGATTTGGAGGGAGAGAGGCCCAGCTGACCTGTTGCAAAACTTGCAAGGTTATCTATCAAATCCGTCAAAAGGGCGGCGGCTGGAATTCTGCTTTCGTTCATGCTGGGCCTCACCTGCTAGACTGCGGTCTTTTCCTTTATGATCCGTTTTTGCCAATTTTTCAATGATTCTATTATGGTGCTTGCCTGATGTCTGTTGAGCCAACGGTATGATCCCACGCCAGGTTTGCCTCCTTTTTTTGTCTGGCCTTTCACAAAGGCATTCAGCGCCTGTTCGTTAGGATCGCGGACCTCTCCCGCCTTGTGCAACTCCTGCCAGAGCGTCCAAATTTTACGCGCCTGGGCATCTGGCAATGCGGGGATTTTCGTTTGCCCTGCAAGTTTCTGGAGGTGTGCGCACAAATCTTTCAGGGCATCAATAGAGAGGTCTGCTGTTGAGCTCTTGTCGTAACGTACCAGCAGCATGGTTTCATAGTCCTCTGCCGACATATGGAGAACTTGGTTCTGGATGGTCTTGGCTTTTTTGATCAGACCGGTTCTCCATCGCTTACCTTTGGTTGTCATAGCCATGGTTCGCTCCTATCTCATGTAGTACGCGCTAAACAAACGCGACGATGTAAAGGTCGTGGGCAGCAACGTATTCCTCGACAAGAGCCGAGTAAAAACGGCCATTCCACATCACCTGTATTTTGTCGCCGGGATTCGGCTTCTTGGTGCAATTCGTTTCTCTGCTGGCCGTGCTGTGAGTACCGAGCTTCATGCGGAGCGAAAGCCCCTTTTTGGCTTTTAACTCTTGGCGCATCTGCCACCTATAAGCTGCTTGGGAATATGAGACTGCTTCTTTGCCGCACTGAGGACAACGCGTGAGAACGCCTTCGCCACGAGGCTCAATAAACTCTTTGCGGCATTTACATTTTTTACAATAGGGCCATTTCGGGGGCATTCTTCCATCCTTATGCTGAGTTCTTTGTTGATATTCTATGGATTTACTGCGACATTAAACAAAATCATAACGTAGGAGTTTTTATGAAAAATCGTATTGTTGTGTTTAGTATCCTGGCACTGCTGCTCTCTTTGTGCAGCGTTTCATCCGTAGCCGCCTTTGAAACTCGAGGAAGTGCATTTGTTCCCTGCATGAGTGCGTCCTATTCCAATTCTAGTGTGCTTGTCAGAAGCTACATCTACTTGACCAACATCACAGGAAGTGACGTAACTTGTCGGGTTACATTTCGTGATCATGCAGGGGATGACGTTACATCGTATAGCTCCGTCTACTCCGGCAACGCCTCAGGAAATAGTGCTGTCACAATAGCAACGGTAAACGGCACATTTACGCTTCCCGCTGGTGAAACTCGTTATCTACGTTTATCTATCTCAGATACAAGTCGGCTCATTATTGGCCAGGCTACAATCGAATGGGCTTCCGATGATCCCAATCTCAGAAAAGCGATTATTGCTTACGGAAAACGGCACGGAGTTCACAATGACAGAGGAACATTAGCCAGTATTCCGATCAATAACGGTCAGCCGTTCTAGCTTCAGCAGAGTTGCGGGAGAGAGGGAATACCTTTCTCCTGCTTTTCATTTTGTCGTTCATGGTAAATTCTCCTTGGTAAACGTATTGCGGATTAGTTGACCGCTCTTTCTCGTACAGATTCCAAAGCGTTGTTGAGTTCCTGTTCAAATTCGGACGGGTCGATTTCTTCCCAATCGTCTTCAAAGCGGTATCTGAATTGATCGAACTGAAATTCCACTTTGTTCAGGGCGCAGCTTTGGAACTGAAAGCACTGGAAATTTGGTTCATGGCTGCCATCGGTGAGAAATTCAATTGGTCAACGCTGGTAACTTTGGCGTACAGCCACCAATCGGGATAGCTTTCACCATATGAGTTCGGAGCCTTGAAGCATCTGCCTATCCACTCTTTGCGATATCCAGGGAGAAGTTCTTTCGCCAAATTTTCCCTTTCCTCGTTTCTCTTCCGGTTCAATTCTCGGATTTGTTCGTCGTAATTTTCCATGTCGTCTCCTTTGTGTCGTGTCACTGCTGATTCTCAGCGATTTGCTGTTTCCAGCTTTATGCACTTCGCTTGTAACCGGGCCGTGGCAATTGCAGTTGCCCGAAGATCGGGGTGCAACTCTTTCAAATTCAACTTGTTCAGAATTGCGTGCTCGGCCATAGAAACCATGACAAGGTTATCCAATGAGCAATTGGTCTTGTCGCCGTCGAGGAAGCGGATATACATACCATCCGGCACCGGCCCGTTTGCCTCTTCCCACACCACGAGGTGCTTGTAGCGATAGTTCCGCTTTGTCTTCATGTTAGGGGCTGGAGAATCAGTCTTGACGGTGATGTATCCAGTCGCAGGGCAAAGAGTTTCATCTCCGGTCTTGAGTGTGCGGCGATGGTATTTGACAAACCCACGCCTCTTGAGCTGCCCTTCAATGGCCCAAAAGGTTCGCTTGGGTTCAAACCGTTCATTGAAAGCATCCGTCAATTCTTGCGTTGTCATTGTCTAAAAATGATTCTTGAGGAATTGAACCTGCTCACTATTGTAAATGACAAACGACTTGTTCACTTTCTTCCGACCACTCCGAAATCCATAATTGTTCAATGTAGAACGAATTTGTTGGAAGGTTCTGTTTCTGCCGAAACGCTCATTGAAAGCAGGAACCAGTTCGTACAAATCCATGCATTTGGTGTTCTTTCGCTGCCAAGCCAGCTCTTCGTCGTTATATCGCCTCCAACGTGCTTCCATGCTTTACTCCCCGGTGGACAGCATTACCGGAGCCAGGCCAACACCGAACAGATCGCGCTCAACAGCAACTCTGGCCTTGAGCACCAGATTGCCAGTGGAAATGATCTCTTGAGATATACGGGCGATTGCCTTGGAGCGTTCAATCTCTTCCAGCAGGGCATCTCCATGGAGAACGAAGCCGACCTGGTCGCCCTGGTGGATGACTGGATGGACCGCCAACTGGAGGTGCTGCAATGAGTCTGGCCAGCTTGCGCGACGCCGTTGTTGCCAAGATCGATCAGGCCACCTCAAGGAAGGTGCATTGTGCGTCCCACGGCGGCCGGTTCGACCTGCACGAGCTCAAACGCATTTCAACTAAGGCTCCGGCCGTGTTCGTGGCCGTGCTGGGCTTTAGTGATCTGACAGAGTCCTGCGGCGACTATGAGGCCTGGGTGACCTGGGGCGCGTTCGTGGTGACCAGGGATCGTCCTGGCCAGCCGCGTGATCTGGCGGCCCTGTCCATTGTGGATATGTTGAGCCTGCTGATTCCCGGCAACACCTGGGACCTGAAGGAATCTATCAGCACGGCCGAGCGGACCCGCGCCGACAATCTTTTTTCTACCGTCATCGACAAGGCCGGTATGGCCATGTGGGCCATCTCCTGGCGGCAAAACATGACCCTCGGCCAGGCCATGACCGAGAGCGATCTGGCCTCCCTTGATCCATTTGCAACCTTAAGTGCCAAGTATCCCCTCGCGGGCGACGCTCCCGAGGCGGAAGACCTGGTGAACCTGCCCCAAGACGGGGAGTAGGAGGAACCGACGTGGCTAATTTGTATCTCAAACCCCGAGACGGCTTGATCGTGCGTGATCCGCGTACCAAGAAGCCGCTCCCCGAATACGGCAAGGAAGTTCCGGCAACCGGCTACTGGCGTCGCCGCCTCAAGGATGGCGACCTAAAAAAAACCACAGCCGAAGCCATCAAGAAAGGGGCTGAGGCGGCCGCCAAAGCCGAAGCCAAGGCCGCCAGCGCCGTAACCACCGAGGAGGGCTAAATGTCCATCAGCTTCAACGACATTCCCAGCAATATCAGGGTTCCCCTGTGTTATATTGAGTTTGACAACTCCAATGCGGTCCAGGGACTGGCCGAAGTGGAATACAAGGTGCTGGTGCTGGAGCAGATGCTCTCCACCGGCACGGCCACGGCTGCCGTACCTGTCCGTGTCCTGAGTGCCGACCACGCCAAGTCCCTGTTCGGACAGGGTTCCATGCTGGCCGAGATGTTCGACTACGAGAAGGACGCCAACAAATACATGGAGACCTGGGCCATTCCCCTGGAGGATGCCGAGGCCGGTGTTGCCGCGTCCGGCCAGCGTGATTTCTACGTCGCCTGGATACCGTCGCAATTCTCTCGGGAATTGGTGCTGAAACACCACTACTCCCACCGAATAGTAAACAACAGCTATTGTCACCTCGGCGTATTCTACCGCCAAAATCTGGCCGGTGTGCTCGTGTTTGGATATGCGCTCAATCCCCGTGCTGTGGGCAAAATCGTCCCGGACACCAGCGTCGGGGAATACATGGAACTAAACCGCATGTGGTTAAGCGACGTAGCCCCCCGGAATAGCGAGAGCCGGGCTATTTCATATAGTATAAAATACATCAAGCGGGCTTGTCCCACCGTGGCTTGGATACAATCCTTCGCAGACGAACGATGCGGCCGCCTGGGTGTGGTCTACCAAGCCTCCAACTTCCTGTATTGCGGGAGCCATTGGACAAGCTTCTACTATCTGGACGGGGAGTACTTTCATGAAATGCTGTTGACCACGAGCAAAAAAGGGCGAAGCAAAATCCTTATTGATAACAAGGACCGCGCTATTCCGCTCCGTTTCCGCCAATTTCGCTATGTATACTTCATTAAAAAGCACTGGCAAAAGCGGCTGGCCCTAAAAACACACCTTACCCCAAGCCGGAGAGCTTGGTCTAGAATGAAGGAATAAATAAAGGGCCGTGTCCAAACTGGACGCGACCCTTTATTTTTGCAACACTGTTGCCGTATTTGAAACAAAGGACAATAATGAATTATCGCGCATATCGCCGCGATTTTTCGCAGGCGGCTTTAGGTTGAGTTAAGAATCTATCTTTCCAGCCCTTGCCCCTGCTCCATCCCCAGCGCCTGGCGCTGCATGGCCATATACTTCTGGTTGGCAACCTTCAAATTATCCTTGCGCTGCCGCAGGATGTTCTTTTCCGGAACCGAAGACGTGGCTTTAAGACGGTTAGTAAGACGGGCGGTATGGGACTTGATGAATTCCCGAAAGGCATCCAGAGGAAGGCCGCCCTGTTTACGTTTGGAGGAGTATGTACGAGCAGCCTTTTCATACGCATCGTGATCCTGAACCAACTTCAACGTTTCGTTGGCATCAGACAACTGCTCCAGCGCTGGCTTGATACTGTTCACCATCTCCGGTGCGTTTGAATAATTGACTAGCTCATGATGCAAGGTCACTTCTTCGACCATCAAGATGGTATAAGGATTCCCAGATTGTCCAACCCCCTGAAAAAGAGAAACAGATTCTTTCAAGCTTTGACTAAAAAGTTCGGCTTCTGGAGTGCTTTCCTTGAGTTGATATGCGCCCCAATCTGCATTGAGCTTTGCTACCAGTTTATCCGTCAAGCCATTCCGATCCATACTCGGCCTCCGCTTCTGAAAGATCAAATCCACTTTCGATCAAAGCTTCCTTTCCAAGCGTGTCTTTGTAGGCCATGGCAAGATGCGGAGCCAAAGGAATTCTGAGTCTTATCCGGAAGGCTTCCTCATGGTCACCTCGTTTATCAGCTTCAAGAGCCAGCTTGATATTTTCAAACATCTCAGATCTGGACAGTTGTGCCATCATACCTCCTAAGTATTTATCCGGGGAGGATCATACCTCCCCGGTGCATCATTGTGAAGTCTTACAATCCCAACCCAGCGCTCAGGGCGTGCCCTTTCTCCAGTTCCTGAAAACGTTCCAGAAATTGTCCTTTGACCTGCTGCCATTCCATGGGCTTGATCACCATACCCGGCGGAGACGGCGGCAAATCCGGACGCTGGGCCAACCGGCCATTTGACGACCTGCTGCATTTCAGCAGCCATTACTGCCTGATCTGCCTTCTTGATAATCTGAGGTCGGGGAAACGTAATCTGGAAACGATTGCAAATCGCCCTCATGACCTGTCCCTCGATGCGTCGATATTCTGGCAGCATGGCCTTCAGCGGAGATACGACATCTCCCAGATAAGCCTCGGTAGCATCATGCAAAAGCCCTTGAAGCTTGTATTCCTTGGGCAAAGCATCAGCCACCAGCAGACTATGCTGGCCAACCGAGTACGAGTAATGGCCAGCACCGTTGTACCTATCCAGCTTGGCCAAATGGTGCGCGATGTCCTCAATGCATATTTCCTTGGAATTCGGATTGGCTAAATCCAGATTCTTACCCGTATGTGTCCTAACAATGCTCATTACAACCTCGTAAGTTAAAGGCTCATGGCCAATCCGTCTTCCTGCTGTTCAAGCCCTTTCCCTCGGACCTTTTGCAAAACCGGTTCAAGCTGCTTGCGAACGGCCTCCAGCCCTCGCGTAGCATGCAGATCATTGAAATCCGTCAATCCCTTGGCCTTTTCGGCATCGGAAAACAATGGAACAACAAACTGCCCGCCAACGGCCCGAGCTGCGGCTTGAGCTTTAGTCACTCCCGGATTACCTGACTGCTGGTGATCGTTGTCGGACAAAATAACAACACTCCGATCGGGATATTTGCCGTGCAAAGCTTCGGCCACATGCTTCAGATTGCCTGCATCAAACGCGGCATGGACCGGCTCACCGATGGCCATGTGTACGCTTGCCGCCGTAGCATATCCTTCAGCAATAAGAATGGGTGTCTGCGGGTTACCCATTGTTCGATCCGGATCAATAGTATGGAAGGTTCCCGTTTTTCTTGAACCAGCAACAAAGAATTTCCCATCTTGATTCACCGTTTGCAAAGTGTGAATGAACCCCTCCACGTCTCTGCCCGGAACCAAAAGTTCGTTGCGATCGTTGACCTTTACGCCATAACCGTAGACGCCCGGGTCAGCCAGAACCGTGCTGGAACGGCTCAAGGTGCGTCCTGTAAACCTCGGCCAAGGCCGAGGACTCGGACTGCGGTGGTATAAAAGCGAAATTCTGGAGGCTCTGGACAACTCCAGAAAGCCAAAAGGAAAGCGCCGGACAACTCCAAAACAAAAATCCTTTTTCGCCGGCAAGACTACTTCTGAGCTCGTGGCCGAACTCTCACGACCAAATCAAAAGCAATAAATCCGATACGAAAACCTTGGCTCAACCCCATGCCCTAACTCTGGAAGGTATAGGGGCGGTAGTCCAAAAGGAGGTAAATCTATGGCCAAAACGAAGATAACCTTTGAAATGAATGGGAAGGAAATATGCTCCTTCGATTGGCTCGACGAAAATTTGTACATCAAAGATGGTAAGATGGGCTTCATGTCAGAACTGGAGCCGCCAAGAAATTACCTGACCGATGATGAAAAACGAATCGTTTCTGTCGTTATCGAACATGCTGACGAAGAAGGCTACTATCTGGGAAGCAGGGAAGAGTTCAGGCGCTTGGTGAGCCCGCAGCCGGTTGACTACGATATTCTCGAAGCAATCTATAACGTAGAAATATCTTTTGAAAACATTGACGAACCCGTTCGGCCATTAACCGGTTTCCAGTGGTACAAAGTTTCCGAAGCTTCCGAAAAAGATCCAGAGGTTATTCTTTCCGTCGATGAAAGATTTGTGGGCCTTCTGAAGGGCTATTGCTCAAAATGAGATGAGGCCTGAACTGCAATCAAAGCACGAAACACGGAGATAACGATGGACCACAACACAATTCTTGGCAACCGGGCCGAGCAGGATGGAGATTGTAAAAAGACGGACTGCACACGTTGCAGCGAAGAATTGGTGTTCGCCATGCAGGACAAGCACCATGATTTTTCCATCGGCCTACGAACAATCCTACAATGCCTTCGCCTTGCAGAACAGGAGGGAAATGTGCCACCTTTGCCAACAGACTGGTGGAACAAGATCGCATGCAGACATGGGACGTATTTTACGACCGAATACGAAAGAGAATAGACAATGAACGTCTACAAGTTGACAACTGAAAACACACGTTGGCGAAAGATATCTAAGGAAGACTTTGCTGCCGCAACCCATAGAATGCCTCCCTACTACCAGACAAACAGGCTTGGCGAAAACATCGCCGACCTGCTCGACGATCTAGGAGTGCCGTACCACCATGTTGGAATGGTGATTAGGTAAACAGATAAAACCACTATGTCCCATCTCATCATTATCAGCTCCCTGTTTGTCGCGTTCATTATCATTTTCCACATAGCCATGTTCAAGCTAGGACCACGGCCATCACTATGGAAGTGTGTTGATTACATATGGCTTTCGGTTGCCTCCTTCGGGTTAATCGTTTCAGGCGCTAGCATCTACCTCACGGAAACGGAGCAGGAGTTGGAACGGGAGCGCGGCTCCCTGTCTTCAACCCCCTTTTGGGCTTCCCCCGCACTTGCTGTAACGATCGATCACTACAGCAACCCACCAGAATATCTTTCAAAAGAAATGCGCTGGGAGTATGAATTGGCAGTTGGATGGTTCAAACAGGCAAAAGCCCTGATTTTCGATGAAGAGCCTTGCTACAAGCTGTACTTCGATCAGACATTCAACCGCTCCAAGTCAAACCATAGAATTCCAGAAATTAGAAAAGATCAGGATATCATCCTAAACATCATCAATGGCCTAAGGGATAAATGTAGCCGAGTCGCTCAGCTGGAAGCGGATGCCATGTCCCTTTACAGCTTCAAACATTCTGCAAAGTACCTTGGCCCAATACTTCTTGCCTTTGCCATCGCCTTGAGGTTCACCAAAACGACCGCCTCGCTTAAAGGCTACACATAGACTCCCACTATCCACCATCTCAAAAGGTATATTCATGTTTTTTGAATGGCCCCTCATCGCATTTTTAGGCTTCTTCCTTCTTTTTCATTTGATGGACCGATGCAACATCTTCCCAGTCATCTGGAGATATGTGGATTACATTTGGCTTTACATTGCCTTTCTAGGATTATTAGGGGGGATTACCGTAGCAGATTCTCTCGTAAGGCAGCTTGCGGCATATCTGGAGGAATAAGCAGAGAAGAACGCCACAAAAAAAGGAAGGCTCACTGAAAAGCCTTCCTCAAATAACAAGCAAAAAAGATTTAATCATGAGGTATGACATTCTCGGCTGCAATAATAACAGCCATTTGACTGAGGATAAATCTTTTTCGCCTCACGAACAGCATCCTGACAATTGGTGAACGTTCCAAGATACGTACGATTCTCAGGAAGCGGCATATAACTGCAACCATCCTTGTGAACCTCGTGATCTCCATTGGATTG
This sequence comes from Pseudodesulfovibrio senegalensis, assembly GCF_008830225.1. Classification (NCBI taxonomy): domain Bacteria; kingdom Pseudomonadati; phylum Thermodesulfobacteriota; class Desulfovibrionia; order Desulfovibrionales; family Desulfovibrionaceae; genus Pseudodesulfovibrio; species Pseudodesulfovibrio senegalensis. The sequence continues at coordinate 116,897 of NZ_WAIE01000007.1, read as the reverse complement.
GGCGTTTTGATTGACATAGTATCTGGACATAAATCCTCCTTAAGATTTTTATCCTTAATACCACACACCTTGCGACAGTCAATGCATAAAATCCACCCTCCTCGATAACTGATATTGAATTAAACTAGCAAGAGATTCCTTTGCCCAAGAGCTTGCTTGTAGCCATGTGCCAGTTCGTGATAAGAATGTATAGCTTGCTTCTTTTGTTTTGAGTGAGTATTCGGCATGTCCATTCAAAATAATTAGTCATTATGAATACTGAACGCGTTGACACATTGCTTCAAATCGCACTGACGGCCGCCAAGGACAACGACGACTGGCAAGACCGTGAGTTGGGCGATATTCATTTGATCAAGTACCTATACTTGGCTGATCTTGAGTACGCGAAGCACAATAATGGCGAAACATACACAGGCATCCCTTGGAAATTTCACCACTTCGGCCCATGGGCAGTTCCTCTCTGGGAACGAATCGAGCCTGCCCTTTTGGCCATGGGTGCCGAGAAAAAAGAAATTTCTGCCGAACATGACTTTGTCCGCTGGCGAGACGCTGGACAAGGCCGCAGTGCTCTGTTGGATAAACAGGGGGTCATAGCCAAGATAGTTATTGAACAGGCTGTCAAAGAATACGGAAGCAACACTGAAGAGCTGTTGCATCATATCTACCTGACCAAGCCAATGCTGAGCGCGGCGCCGGGAGAGATGCTCGACTTCTCACTTGTAGTGGAACCCGATCTTCCCAAAATTTCTCCGCCAGAAAAAAAGACTTTAAGTCAAGGCCAGCTGAAACGCCAAAAGGAACGTCAAGCGAGAATGCAAAGCCGATTTAAAGAGCGTTTCAAAGCCGTTCGAGCCTCCAAGCAAAAGCAAAGGGTCAAGGTGGAACCCCGATATGACGAAGTCTTCTCAGAAGGGGTAGCCTTTCTCGATTCATTGAACGGCCAACAGATCGATAACCAAACACTGACTTGCTCCATTTCTCCTGAACTGTGGAAGTCAAAGGCTCGCCATGACCCAGATCTGCCCTGAAGACTGTATGCATTCACACGTCGATCCTTGGTGGGTCGAAGCCGACAGCAACGTTCCTGAACCGGGACGCCTGCTCTGGGTGTACGTACCACACGTTGGACAAGAACCGATGGCTTTAGTCCCAACAGGCAGAGCAGACGACGCCCGCCAGCACGCTTTAGCGGACTGCAAAATTATGCCCGCAAACCACGAAGAAGTTTTTCAACGGTCCAAACTCCCCGTTGCAGGGTTACCTTGCTATGATAGAGAGATGTTGTCCGTCTACAGAGCAAAACGTAGGCCAGCCTTGGTGCTGGCCGCCCCACATGTGCCGCTGGATCGTGAAGAATTCAAGGGCAAGCCTTCCTATATGACAGCCGCCACCTACATGATAGCTCCGTACTATGGTGTCGAAGAGGGAACTGGAAAGCGGGCGGGATACCCTGCGACCTTTATGGAAAGAGTTCGTCATGGCGAGTATCCTCAATTCTTTTGGGACTCTCTGCCGGTAGGAAACGAAGACGAGTCAATCCTTCGACTGGACCAAATTTATCCACTAAGCACCATGTTCAGGGCATTCGAACTGACCGACTTCAAGTTGAGTGAAGCGGCCCTTGCTGTCATACAGGAATGGATGGAATGGCACTTCTTCACAGAGGTGCGGGTGGATGGACTTGTCCAATATTTCCATGAGACCTTCGCGGAATAAAACCCGCTCTATTTCTCTTACCCAAAATCAGGGGTTCCCCCCAAAAAATTGACAACCTTCCCCTATCACCAGTAAACGCTAGGCATGGCCATCAAAGAACTGAAGGGCCGCGCCAAGCCGTTTCGTGTTTACTGGCGCAATCCCTACACAAAAAAAATACAAACCGCCCATTTTACGGAGTTGCGGGACGCCCGGGAACACGACAGCCAAATAAAGCATTGGCTGGAGTTCGAGCCGGAGCGCTTCGCTCCGGAAGAAGAGGTTCAAGCTTCTGGCCAAGACCTCACTGTGGAGGGCATTGTCTGGGCATACCTCAAAGACAGACAACTGAAGCCGAAGTCACTCCGTGACACCATCTACCACCTGAAAAAAGTGCTGCCTATCGTTGGCATGGTTCAGGTTTCGGATCTAAAAAAAGCCCACATGAGAACGCTCGTTTCTGAACTACGTGACCAAGGGCTGAAACAAAACGGCATCAACCGCAAAGTGAGCATAATAAAGGCTGCATTGAATTGGGCTGAAGCCCAAGAACTCATAGAACTGAACCCTGTCCGAAACTTCTCCTGTCCCAGAGGGGTTGACGAAAAAATCCCCCCACCTAGCCCAGAAGAACTACAAACAATGATTTCGGTAGCCTCCCCTCATATCCAACGTGTAATTGTTCTAGGCCTATCTTTTGGCTTAAGGATTGGCAGCTCCGAATTATTGCAGTTGACCTGGGAAGACGTCGATATGGTGCGGTGGCGATTGCGTGTCTGGTCTGCCGATAAAAACCTTGCAAAGCCGTGGCGAGATCTGGACATAAAAACAAACCTACAAACGGTCATATCAGAATGGCATGAGCAAGATAAAAAAATTGGAGCTCAACACGTAATTCATTGGAAAGGTAAACCTGTTTCAGCCATCAAATCGGCTTGGAAAGCCACCCTTCGCCGTGCGGGCATAACTCGCCGCATCCGTCCCTATGATTTGCGGCATGCTCATGCAACCGAGGTCCTTGCAGCTGGGGCTGATACCAAAGCCGTAGCGGAAAATATGGGGCATAACGATACAACCATGATCCTAAAACACTATCAGCATGTTTTGGTCAAACAGCGCAAGGAAGCCTTGGCCGTCACTCCGGATTTGGTAATACAACATGGTAATACTGGACAAGGGGTTTCAGGGTCTTTTTGTATTACTAACCAAAAAAAGATTCAATAAATTCGAGGTATAAAACATAAGGCGCTGCATTCGGGACGCAGAGATCGGAGGTTCAAATCCTCTCATCCCGACCAGAAAAATCAAGGGTTTACGGAAAAATTCCGTAAACCCTTTTTTGTTTTTAAATGGACCCTGTTATTACGCACGCTTTCTTGATTTGTGCCTCATTTTCTCTCTCCCCCGCTTCAGCTGCAACATTCCCGCTACAATCTTCCTGAAAAACAGTGAGCTTGTTGGCCCACTGCGCGGCATTTGTATACAGCCACATCAAAAACATGCGAAACGTATATTCTCAACGGCCAATCCACATTCTGCACACAGATATTGCCACCGCGCGAAGCTTCATATGCCAAGTTGAACCATCGCCTCCTCCCGCTTACTCTGCGGGGATGCCGAAAATTGTCACCCCCAAACAGGACAGGCCAAGGAAGCCGAAAAGAATAACACGCGACCAAAACGAGTAACTGGGCGCAACCCGGCGCAGGATCAAGACCGCAACCGCGCATTGCAACACGTAAAAAAGCGCGAATGCACGCGAAGCATAACTGATAATCTGATAAACGTCCGTAAGCCAGGTTATGACGATGGCGGCAACGGACACCACCAGATAGTTGAACTTCACAGGAATCAATCCCTTAAGAATTGCTTCAAGCAGACCGGAACACCCCGCGTCGTCCGCCGTTGCCGCGGAAAACTGGCTCCCTACTGCCGTCAGTGTCAGCAACAGGGGCAATATTGGAGCCACCACACCGGAATAATTAACAATGGCTGTAATGCCTGCACTATTGTCCAGCCCTGTACGTCCGATAACCAAAGCCATGAGCCCCACAAAGGCAACGTAGATGGCTGTGGACACGAGCTGCGCCGTACGCATGGTCCGGATGCGTTCCTCTGCCGAATGTTCGGCCCCCAGGAACCGGGAAGTCTCGAACCCCTGGACCACGATGAGCATTCCCATGACCATCCGGACGACATGCCCGGCGTCTCCGGAAGAGGCCAAAGCATGAAGCTGCCATGTACCGTCGATCAGGGCAGCGGTAGCGTTGTAATGGATAAGCCCGGCTACCAGAGCCGCGATCATGGCCAAATTAATACCCACCACCACGCGCTCCACCCGTTCAATGCCCTTGAGGCCGCGAACCGTGCCCACCGCGCCGACGCCAACCAAAATCAGAGTCACCAACCCCTTTCCGTACCAGCCCGACTCCAGAGAGAAATACTTCAGCCCGAACCCTGCCAACAGCTGCAGGTAGTAAGACACGGAAATACAATATGCCCCGGCCAGCACGATATGGGACACCTTTTCCAGCAAACCCGCAGCACCGGCTGGACCGCAACGCTGGGCCCCATGGCAGTGGCCCATATGCTGAGGGTGCTGGTCCGTGGCTCCCTTCCCGGCACTGCAGTGCTGGGCAAGGACGGGCTCACCATAACGAATATTGAAGCGGATGACCGCCCCCACGCCGTAAGCCAAAACAAGGAGCCCCCCCATTGCACAGACCGCATAGTTGCCCACGTTGGCGTACAGCAAGGGAGCACAAACAAGAAATCCGGACCCCATAATTGAGGCCAGAGGAGTGATGGTTGCCCGCCAAGCTGAAGATTGGGCCAAGGGACGGTAAAAAAGCAGAAAACCACCCACGAGGAGGGCGGTGACAATGACAACGAGATCTGATAGCGGCATGATTGAAATTTCCTAGTCCTTCTGTTGTGGGGGCAATAGTAATCACTATTCCGACAGGGGGCAAACCTGACAAGAAGGAAGCCAAACAAACGCATATGCGTATTGCCCTCCCCAACAGTTATCAAGTGATCCATATGCTTGGAATAATTTTTGGGATAACGGATAAAATGGCCTAGGATACTGACCATACGCTTACTCTATGAAGTTGATTAAAATAATACCGTCATATCCAGTAGTGTGCAATAAGGTTAATCTTTACCTGTATGGAGTAACACATCGATGACTCGCTGGCTCACGCTGCTGGTTGCAGCCCTTATTCTGACCTCGTCGCCCGCCATGGGCGAAACAGGCATCAAAAACGTCACAATAGCCGGACCATCGTGGGCGGATTTCACCAACCAGGACGGAACCGGCCTGTACCATGACATTTTCCATGCGGTGTTTTCTCCCCTGAACATCACGGTAACCCACCGTTACATGCCCTCGGCACGGGCTTACGAAATGATAAGGCTGGGCAAGGCGGACATGATGGCATGCTCCGCACATGAAGTTGCGGAACTACAGCTTGCCAACTGTCCCATGTTTGTAAACAACTACCATGCGTTTTTCTCTCCCAAACGAATTTCCCCATGGCTGGGCCGGGAATCACTGAACGGGCGTTCTCTTGTCTGGCGTCGCGGGTATTATCATCCCCGAGAATTCGAGGATCTGAAAAACGTCGAGTTCACGGAACACTCCAGCGGATCAACGGCATTGGGCATGGTTATACTCGGACGCAAGGATGCCTACATCGACGACATCAACCTGATACGCGAGAGCCTTGAACGCTGTTCCCTTGAATTCGCCCTGGAAGATTTTGCCATCCGCCCGGTCGGCAAAAGAAGCTACTATCCTCTTTTTGCCAAGACAGAACACGGCAACACACTCAAGGCCTTGTTTGAATCCCGCATGAACAAGCTCCACCAAGACGGAACGCTTAAGAAAATTTTCCGCAAGTGGAACTTCGACTATCCCGATTATAGCCAGTGCAAATAACCCTCCCTCTTGCAAAAACGAATTCCCCCCACCCTTCCTTCCGGTAATGCAAATTTTACCATTGCCTTATTACGCGTTGTGAATCATAAATGAATATCAACCGTTGTGCTGCAACCCGAGGGAAAACCATGGCATACATCACCACATCACTTTTTGAATTATTCAAGGTCGGACCGGGTCCGTCCAGTTCACATACCATCGGCCCCATGAAAGCTGCATGCCAATTCATGGAGACAACTCGTGAACTGGATACAAAAATCCTCAACAAAGCCGACATGGTAGAAGTAAGATTATTCGGATCACTCAGCGCCACAGGCATGGGGCATGGCACCCGACGGGCCGTTATATCCGGCTTGCTCGGCAACCATCCCGAATCGTGTCATCCCGACGTGCTGGACGAACTGGACCACGATCCGGACCAGGAATACCAGCTGGATTTGGGACCAAGGAAGCTGACCTTTATCGGCAACGAAGTGATCTTTGACGCGGTGCAACATGATTACCCATACAGCAACACCATGATTTTCCGTCTCATGGGCAACGGGGAAACACTTTTCGAACAGGAATACTATTCCATCGGCGGAGGATTCATCCGATGGAAAGGCTGGAAAGAGACGCAACGAGGCGAACCAGAATTCAAATACGCCAACATGGCCGAGCTGAAAAAACATCTGGTCATGTCCGGCCTGCGGCTGCATGAACTGATGCTCAGAAACGAAATGGCCATCACCGGACTCAGCGAAGAGGAAATCAACGAGAAACTCGACAATATCATAATGGTCATGGAGCGGTCCGTGGAAAAAGGCATTCAGACAGAAGGAGTTCTTCCCGGCCCCATCGGGCTGCGCCGCAAGGCCAAAACCCTCTACGACAAGGCCAAAAAGGCGCATTTTCAGGGCCCGGGTTTTCTCAAGGGGCTCAACGCATACGCCATGGGCGCCTCGGAAGAAAACGCCGCGGGACATTGCATCGTAACCGCGCCCACGGCCGGAGCCGCAGGCGTGATCCCCGGCCTGGTGTTCATTCTCAAACGACACATGAGCGCCTTGAGTCATGAGATCCGAGAGGGGCTGATGGCCTCAGCGGCCATAGGCTTTCTGGCCAAAAACAATGCCAGCATTTCCGGCGCAGAGGTCGGATGCCAGGGTGAAGTGGGAGTGGCATCCTCCATGGGTGCGGCCATGATGGCATATGCCCGGGGGTATCGCTTTCAGGTAACGGAAAACGCCGCCGAAATAGCACTCGAGCACCATCTGGGCCTTACCTGCGATCCGGTGGGCGGCTATGTGCAGATACCCTGCATCGAACGAAACGCCATGGGTGCGGTCAAAGCGTACAACGCATACCTGATAGCCAGTTCGGTCGATGCGGCCTACCAAATGGTCGATCTCGACAAAGTCATCAAAGCCATGGCCGAAACAGGCCGGGACATGTCCCAAAAATACAAGGAAACCTCGCAGGGAGGACTGGCGCTCAGCGTCACCGAGTGTTGATTCCGCCAACATCTTCTTTACCGAGAGGACGCGTCGCAAAACATGGGGACGCGTCCTTTTTTCTTTTTTTCAAACCAACACGTGCTTTACAAAAAAATTAAATAACACTCTTATTTTTGCGCAAAAATCAACAAAGCATGAACACTGTTACGCATTGCAATGTCAAAGACATCAAAAACAGGCAGCTACCATATTGCCGATATAGCCGGAATAATACCCTGAAACTGTTGCCCGGACTTGATAATTCTGCTACTTGCCGACTTGCCTAATGTACGAGCAATCTCGGGGAGAAAAGAATTCGTGATATCTTTCAAAAATGTAAACAAATGGTTTGGCGACCTTCACGTCCTGCAAAACGTATCGCTGGAGATCGAAAAGGGAGAGGTCGTTGTCATCTGTGGTCCGTCCGGTTCGGGAAAAAGTACGCTCATCCGCTGCATCAATCGATTGGAGCCCATCCAGAAGGGAAGCATCTCGGTAGACGGCATGGACGTCAACGACCCCAGAACCAACATGACGCAACTCCGTGCAGAAGTCGGGTTCGTTTTCCAACAATTCAATCTCTATCCGCACATGTCCGTACTGGAAAACGTTGTATTGGCTCCCACCATGGTTCGGCATATGCCCAAGGCCGAGGCCGGAGCCATTGCCATGAAACTGCTGGAAAAGGTAAATATTCCTGACAAAGCACACGCATATCCGTCCCAACTGTCCGGCGGACAGCAACAACGTGTGGCCATCGCCCGCGGGTTGGCCATGCAGCCCAAAATCATGCTTTTCGACGAGCCGACATCCGCGCTCGACCCGGAAATGATCAACGAAGTGCTGGACGTCATGAAATCCTTGGCCCGCGAAGGCATGACCATGGTCTGCGTAACGCACGAAATGGGATTTGCCCGCGAGGTGGCCGACAGGGTCATCTTCATGGATGGCGGCTTGCTCATCGAGCAGAACACTCCCGAGGAATTCTTCCACAATCCGCAAAGTGATCGTACCAAGGATTTTCTGAGCAAAATTCTGTCGCATTAATCTGGTGTATGGCCCGGGGCGGCTATCCGCGGGCTTTTGGGTGATAACTCATAACGGAGAGAGGTTCTTTATGCGTTCTTTCAAAATCATGGTTCTCGTGGCGGCCATGCTGACCATGGCTGCGGCCAGTGCCGTTGCCGGTCCCACCTATGACCGCGTCATGCAAAACAAGGTCATTCGCGCCGGCATCACCAACCAGGGCATCCCCTTCGGCTTCATCAACGACAGCAACGAATGGGTCGGCTTCGACATGGACATGGCCAAGGAAATCGCCAAGCGCCTTGGTTGCAAGCTCGAGCCCACCGTGGTCAACAACAACACCCGCATTTCCTTCCTGCAGACCGATCCGCCCAAGGTGGATATGGTCCTTTCCAACATGACCCACAAACGCATCCGTGACGAAAAGATCGACTTCTCCATCACATACTTCTTTGATGGACAAAAATTCCTGGCCCCCAAAGGCAAGGTCACGGACCCGAAGCAGTTCGCCAACATGAAGATCGGCTCCATGCAGGGAACCACCTCCATCATCAACGTGGAGAACTATCTGAAGAAACTGGGCAACCCCAACCCCAAGGTCATCGGCTACGAAGGTGAAGTGGCCATGTTTGAAGCCCTGCGCTCCGGTCGCGTGCAGGCCATCTCCACCGACTCCACCCTGTTGCTGGGCTATGCCGCCAAGGTCCCCGGCAAGTACGAACTGGTGGGTGACTTCATTTCCGACGAGCCTTACGGCATCGGCCTGCCGCAGGACGATTCCGCGTGGCGCGACGCCGTGAACTTCGCGGTGCAGGACATCTGGAAAGACGGAACCTACAAGACCATCTACAACAAGTGGTTCGGCCCGGATTCCGACTACCCCTTCCCGCTCACCGAAAAGATCGAAATGTGGCCCTAGGGTCCACGCGACACCGTAATGAACACGGCTCCGGGCCTTGCCCGGAGCCGCAAATTATAAACTTCAACATGCCAGACTGTTGAGAAAGGTTTGCGTGCGAGGCGCAAGAAAAAAGCAAGGACGAGCCGTACTTCAGGTACGTGATGATTTGAGCTTTTTGCAGTAACGCAGCAATCGAACCTTTACCAACAGCCCAAGGTTCCGGGCTTTGCCCGAAGCCGTTACGCGATGGAAAACGATGTTCAAACATTATTTTGAAAAAATATGGGTCCAGAACGTGGCCCTGTTCTGCCTGCTCGCGCTGGTCGTATATTATTTCGGCTTTGTCTTTGAATTCAAATACGACTTCCACTGGGCCATTCTTTTTGAAAAGACCCAATACGGCTTCATGAGCGAATTGCTGCTCAATGGCCTGAACCTGACCATCACCATTTCCATCTATTCGGCACTGATCGCTCTCGGGCTGGGCACGGTGTTCGGGCTGGCGCGCCTTTCGAATTTCAAGCCCGTATACTGGTTTGCCACGTGCTATGTGGAAATTTTCCGCAACACGCCGCTTTTGGTGCAGTTGTTTTTCTGGAACTTTGCACTGCCATATGCATTCCCCGAAGACATCCGCATGCAGCTTTTCGAGCTGGATTTCGAATTCTGGATCGCGGTGGTGGGCCTCGGCGTATTCACCAGCGCGTTCATGGCTGAAATCATCCGCTCGGGCATCCAATCCATTCCCAAAGGATTGCTTGAGGCATCCTATTCCTCAGGGCTGACCTTCGGGCAAACCCTGCGCAGGATCATCCTCCCGCTGGCCTTTCGGGAGATCATCCCGCCTCTGGGCAGTGAATTCCTGAACAACATGAAAAACTCGTCACTGGCCCAAACCATCGGCGTCATGGAAATCTTCTGGGCCATGACGGAAGTCACCTCCCTGACCTACCACTGGTTCGAGGCCCTGACCGCAGCGACCATCATCTACACGCTGCTTTCGCTGCTCATTGCCGGAATCATGAACCTGGTCAACGCCAAGCTCAAAATCGTGCCCAAAGGGCAGGAAACGTTCATCCGCAAAATTTCGGACGCTCTTTTCTGGATATTCGGAGCCATCTACTCCCGGTGCTCACGCACCAAGCGCAGGATGGCGCGCAAACGGGCAGCCTCCAAGACTCTGTCGCCCACGGAACGCGCGCTCAAGGTAGCATGGAAAGGCATGACCATTGCCGGTCGGGGCCTATTCGTCCTGTTCCTTTGCTACCTGCTGTTCATGGTCGCCAAGGCGCTCTTGGGCTTCAACTGGGAAATCATCGCCAAAAACCTGAGAACGCTCGTATTGTGGCGATTCCCCAACGGCGGCGATACCGAGTTCTTCATGGGGCTCGGTGGTCTTTCCAGTTCCATCATAATGGCCGTATTCGCCATCTCCTGCAGTTTCATCATCGGGCTGTTCGCAGGCATGGGACGCACCTCCAAGTACCGTTTCTTCAGGATTCCCTGCACCATCTATATTGAATTGATCCGCGCCAACCCGCTGGTCATCGTGCTTTCGTGGATGTTCTTCACCATCCCGGTCATCCTGAAAATCGAATTGCAGGCATTCTGGGCCGCAACATGGGCCATGACCATATTCTTCGGCGCATACATTGCGGAAATCGTGCGTGCAGGCATCGAAAACATCCCGCCCGGACAGGTGGAAGCAGCCCAATCCACTGGGCTGACCTACTTCCAGACAATGCGCAAAATCATCCTGCCGCAAGCACTCAAGCAAATGCTTCCGGGGCTCGTAGGCCTGTTCATTGCCGCATTCAAGGACACCTCGCTGGCCTACATCATCGGCGTGATGGAACTGACCCGTGCCGGTTTTGCCCTGAACAACCGCCTGATGGTCTATCCCTTCGAGATCTACACCGCGGTCGCCGCGCTGTATTTCATATGCTGCTTCTGCATGAGCAAATACGCCGCCCATCTGGAACGGCGCCTGAGTCCGGAAAAAGTCCGGCTGGACATGTAAACAACAGGGAGGGCGTTTGCCCTCCCTTTTTTATCTGCATCAGTTCCCCGAGGTCACAGCTTTTCCCCGCCCTTCTCTCCGCATACGCCCCAGTGAACCAACCGTGCGCAGAGCGTGCACCTTTGGTACGCCCATAAACGCCCTTGGCCCGCCATGGTTCAATTTTACCCTTCATTATCAGACACTTACTCTTATGGCACGGCCATTGCTTATCTTCATAACAAAGACAACCTCCAACCAAGGAGACGCCATGAGACTCAACACTTACCAACTCCTTGTGCTGGCTGCGTTCCTGCTCTGTGTAAGCAATGCCTACGCCGCCCCTTCGGCTCCGGACGACATGCTCCTCGCCGCCCCGGAATCGATACAGGCCAAGAAGACACCGGTTCAGTTCTCGCACCAAAAGCACATGGCAAAGGGACTGGAATGTACGACGTGCCATCACACTTGGGACGGGACAAGCGAAATTCGCAGCTGTTCGAACGCAGGATGTCATGATCAGCCCAGCAAGAAGGAAAAGATGAGTTTCTACAAGGCGTTTCATGCCTCCAAGGCACCGCAAAGCTGTCTTGGATGTCACAAGGCTGCCATAAAGCAGGGCAACAAGGTTGCTCCCAAGTCCTGCAAGCAGTGCCATCCGAAGAAGTAAAGAACCTCCTCCCCCCTCGTCTCCGGGTCTCCCCACCGGAGTTACAAAAAGCCCGCCACTCCTCCCGGCGGGCTTTTTTCATAGCCGAAGACTGAATCAGGAAACGCGAAGCGCCTCGTATACCGCATCCAGATTCTTGACCTTGGACAAGGCGGAATACAACTGGGCAAGGTCCTTCACCTCGACGGTGAATTCCAATTGGGAAGTGCCGTCAACCATGGACTCGAAGGTTCCGGAATCAATATTCACGTCCGCCTCGCTGAGCATGATGCATATCTTGCCGAGCATGCCCTTCCGGTTACGACACTTGATACGAATTTTGGCGGGATACGAACGCTCTTCCTCGCCCTCCCATGAAACGGGAAGCAGGCGTTCCGTCTCGAAATTCTTGACGTTGTGACAGTCCACTCTATGAATGGTAACGCCACGGCCCCGGGTAATGTAGCCGACAATGGGATCCCCGGGTAACGGGTTGCAGCAAACCGCAAACCGTACCAGCATCTTGTCCACACCGCTGATGCTCAGGCCATCGCTCTTGGCCTTGGGCTGGGCTGGCTGGGCCGCCTTTTCCGGTATTTTCTGGCGACGTTCTTCCCCGTGCAACACGGTGTACAGACGCTTGAGCACCTTTTTCGGCGTAAAATTGGAATATCCCACCTGAGCGATGAGATCGTCGGCACTGCTGCAGTTGAACTCCTGCGCCAGCTTCTGAAATTCGCCGTCCTTGAGATGCTTCTGGAAATTGATGCCGACGCGGCGCCCTTCCTTTTCCAGCAGTTCCTTGCCCAACGCAATGCTGCGCTCACGCTCCACCGTGCGGATGTGCTGCTTGATGCGGGTTCTGGCCTTGGCCGTTTTCACAAACTTGAGCCAATCCCTGCTGGGACTGCGATTCTTGTCCGTGATGATCTCGACGGAATCGCCGTTCTTCAATTCGGTATGCAGGGGAACGAGACGTCCGTTGACCTTGGCACCGGCACAATGATCACCCACTTCCGTATGAATCATATATGCGAAATCCACAGGCGTGGCCCCGTCCGGCATTTCCTTGATATCGCCGTTGGGAGTGAAGACGTATACTTCGTCCTGAAACAGGTCGAAACGCAACGAAGCCATGAACTCGCGCGGATCGTTGAGTTCCCGCTGCCAGTCCAGAATCTGGCGCAACCAGGTGAAACGTTCGGCATCACGCTGGCCGGTTGTCTTGTTCCTTTTCGCCCCCTTGCCGACTTCCTTGTATTGCCAATGTGCGGCAACACCGTATTCGGCCACCCGGTTCATTTCCTCCGTGCGAATCTGTATCTCGATGCGCTCGCCGTCCGGCCCGATGACCGTGGAGTGAAGGCTCTGGTACATGTTGGCCTTGGGAATGGAAATATAATCCTTGAATCGACCGGGAATCGGCTTCCATGCGGCGTGAATCAGCCCCAACACGGCATAACAATCCTTGACCGAGGGCACGATGACGCGAAAGGCGATCAGGTCGTAGATTTCCTCGAAACTCAGATCCTGCTGGATCATTTTTTGATGCGTGCTGTGCAGGTGCTTGGTGCGGCCGTAGACATGCCCCTTGATCTTGTTCTTGGACAACATGCCCTGAATCAGGGAAATGACCTTGTCGATATATTCCTGGCCGGCAGAACGGTGCTTTGCAACGGCCTCGCTCAACTGGCTGTATACGTCGGGCTTGAGAAAACGAAGACACATGTCCTCAAGCTCGGTCTTGATGCGGTGCAAACCAAGCCGGTTGGCAAGCGGTGCATAAATGTCCACGGTCTCCTGGGCGATCATGCGCTGCTTGATGGGCTTCATGTGATCAAGGGTGCGCATGTTGTGCAGACGGTCCGCCAATTTGACCATGAGCACACGGATATCCTCGGCCATGGCCAGTATCATCTTGCGGATATTCTCCGCCTGGGCCACGGCTTTGGATTCGAATTGCATCTTGCTGATCTTCGTGACCCCGTCAACGATGTCGGCCACGTCCGAACCGAAAAGATCTTCGATTTCATCGATGGTGGTATCCGTATCCTCCACGGTGTCATGAAGCAGGCCAGCCGCCACCGAAGCCTCGTCCAGCTGCATTACCGCCAGTTGGTAAGCCACGGACATGGGGTGGGAAATATACGGCTCCCCGGACAGGCGCACCACGCCCTCGTGGGCCTGGGCAGCAAAAATATACGCTTTCTGTATGAGCGCGAGATCAGGATTTTCAATATATCCTGAAACCTTGTCGGTTATGTCAGTAATTCGAATCATTCAGCGCCAGTCTTTTATTGTTGCATTTGCATTTTTTTGGGAATCCACCACTTGGTGTAATTGTAACCAATACCGGCCGGAGCGGCCTTGATTCCCTGTACACGGGCATTCACGATGGGCAGGGAGTATGGAATGTAAAGAAACACGTACGGCTGGTCTTCGAACAGGATTTCCTGAACGCGGTCATATATCTTTTTCCGATCAGCCTTATTCACAAGCCTGCGCCCGCGCTCCAGCAAGCTGTCCAATTCGTCATTTGCATAGCTGATAAAATTCAATCCGTCGGGAATGACCTTGGACGAATGCCACACGTCGTAGAGATCAGGGTCCTGTAAAATATTCCAACTCAAAATCACGGCGTCGAACCGCCCCTTGTCCACGAACTCGTGCAAGAATGCCGCCCACTCGACAATACGAATATCCACACGTATTCCAATGTCGCGCAGCCTCTCCTGAATGATAACTCCGGCCTTGCTTCGTTGGGAATTGCCCTGATTGGTCAAAATGGTAAAGTAGAACGGCTTGCCGTCCTTGTCCAGAAGCCCGTCCCCATCCGTATCACGCCATCCGGCCTGGGCCAGCAGCTTGCGGGCCTGTTCGGGGTGATAGCCACGGTCCCGGATATCCTCATCGAACTGCCATGTCCCGGGCTTGTACGGTCCCACCGCAGGCACGCCCATGCCCATGAGCACGCCCTTGACGATCTCCTGTTTGTCGATGGCCATATCGATGGCACGCCGAACGCGAACATCTTGAAAGAACGGATGCCTGAAGTTGAAGCCCAGATAGGTGTACCCGAACGAAAGGTACTTGAACTTCCTGTAGCGATCCCATTTGCTGCCCCGGGTCTGACGCAGGTATTGCAGGGGGGTGAGGCCCATCATATCGATGTTTCTGGCTTCAAGCTCCAGAAACTGGGTGGAAAGATCGGGAATCTCCCGGTAGATGATCCGTTCAATATACGGCCTGCCCTGAAAAAAATCATCATTGGCTTCCAACACGAGTCGCCGTCCCGGAATCCATTCCTTGAGCTTGTAGGGACCTGCTCCGAGCGGTTCGCGGCTGTACCGCGTATTGGACAGGTCCTCCCCGGCCAGAGCATGTTCGGGCAGGATGTCATGGGCCCAGGTCACAAGGCCTCGCGCAAAAGGCTGGTCGTAAAAGACCTCAAAGGAATACGGCCCGGTCAGACGAAATTCGCTGATGGCCTTCCAGTCCGCGGCATAGGCCGTAGGCGTTTTGGGATCAATCATCAGCCGATAAGTGAACTCCACATCTCTGGCCGTGAGCGGCTCGCCGTCAAACCAGCGAATATCCTTGCGCAGGACGAACTTCAGATGTTTGCCGCCGTCCAGAACCTCAAACGATTTCGCAGCATAGGGAACAAGGTTGATGTTCTTGTCGTACTTGAGCGCAGACACGTAAATCTTGGATTGCACCTCGGAAGACCCCGCGTCCGTCGACAAGCCGGGAATAAGACGGGTAAAGCCGCCGAGCGATGCTTCGATGATACGTCCGCCGTATTCGGGAATTCCGACAATCGGTTCGGTTGCGGCATGCGCATCAGAGTCGTCCTGACCCTGGTCGGCAGATTCGGAACAGCCCCCGAAGGCCAATGACATTATAAACAGCAGAACAACCAAGGCTACTTTCATTTTTTCTTGCCAAAAGTGGGTATTTGGATCATATACAATTAGTTCTTGGGGGGCGCATGCCAACACGTGTTTCTTCACGCCCTGTTCCGTGCCGCAGTCCCAAGTATTACATAGATTTTCCGCCCCCGCCATAGCCCTGAACCAGGCCACCTTGGTGCGGATTTGATGATACAAGGAGCTCACTACAACATGACGAACGGCGAAGAAGCGGTTGTCAAAAAAATACTTCAGGACTTTGTCAACGATACCATCCCCGACTACATTCTGGAAATGGGGCAAAATATCGTTGCCATGGGTAACGTTCGCAAAATGGACCTGAAAAAACGCGAACAGTACTGGGACATCGAAGGGCAGGTCGAGGGCGACGACTTTCAGAACTACGCCTCGGAAGTTGGTATAAACCTCGGCGACAACACAATAAACTACTACTGCAACTGCCCGGATTCCTTTTCCGGCGTATGCCGCCACATTGCAGCCACGGCCGTCAAGCTACTCAAATCCCTTGACGACGACTCCGGAGAATCGGTTCCCACCCCACGCACGGACTGGCACCAGACCTTTCGCCCCTTTTTCGCCACGGAACTGGAACCCGAAGCAGGCAAGCACTACCTGATCTACCGGCTCTACCCTGAACCGGGACGCCTGCAGGTAGCTTTTTTCCGCGCACGCCAGAACAAGTCCGGCATTTCGCAGGTGCAAAACGAGGTCACCCTGCATCAGATCACGGAAAACCCGGACTGGTGCGAAACGTCCCCTTCCCTGCCGCGCGTGGCGGAAATGATCGGCTACTACCTCGATTATTGGGGGCACCGCGTGGAAATACCGGCTGGTCTCCATTCCTGGTTTTTTCGGGCCATCAAAAACGAATACTATCTCTACCTGCGAGAAACCGACCAGCCCGTGCGCGTGGAAAACAAAACCATGCAGCTCAAACTCTCGCCGCATCTTTCGGAAGACGGCCTGAATTTCGATATCATGCTGGCCCGCGAAGACAAACTGCCGTTCCCCATCACAGCCGAAGACGAAGTTTTCTTTTACGGCAGGCTCCCGCTCTGGGTATACCGCAAGCAGGGATTCTATCCGGTGCAGACAGGTCTTGATCCGCAGCTCATTCAGGAGATGGTGGAGCAGCAGCCCATCATCCCCCACTCGGACATCTCCGAGTTTCTCGACCGTGTCTGGACCAAGATTCCGCAATCCGACCTCCATGGACAGGAAGATTTCATCGAGCGTGTCGGTCCCATCTTCCAGTCGGCCAAATACAACCCCAAGCTGTATCTGGACGAGGAAGGCAGCCTGCTGACCCTCAAGGTTCAGAACATCTATGAAAACGAACACGGCGAATTCTCGCTGCCAGGCCCCAACCCGGACCTGCAGACCGGAAGCTACCACTATGAAGGCAAAAGTTTCCTGATCCTGCGCGAACAGCAGGAAGAAGCCATGTTGCTCGCCGAGTTGGCAGACATGGGATTCCAGCCCCGGAGCAACCATATCTGGTTCATGGAACAGGAAGAAGCCATCAATTTCCTGTTGGACTACTACCCCATGCTGGTCGAGGCTTACCGAGTGTTCGGCGAAAAGAACCTGACCCGCTACAAGGTCCGAAACTCCAAGCCGGAAATCGTCGCCGAAGTGGAATCGGACGAGGAAAACAAGTGGTTCACCCTTGATCTGGCCGTTGAATACGAAGACCAGCGCGTTCCCATCGACAAGATATGGAAGGCCTGGACCAGCGGCAAACGCTACGTGCAGCTCAAGGACGGCTCCTATACCAGCCTACCGGAAAGCTGGCTCAAACGCATCGGTTACAAGCTCAAGGCGCTGGGCTATGACCCGGACAAGCCGCCGCAACAGACCTTCCAGCAATTCGAAGCTCCGGTTCTGGACAAGATTCTGGATGATATTCCGCACGCCCAGACCGATGAATTCTTCGTACAGTTGCGCGAGAAAATACATAATTTCCAGGAAATTCAGGAAATCGCCCCCCCCAAGGACCTCAACGCCACACTCCGGCCCTATCAGGTTCAGGGACTCAGTTACCTCAACTTTCTGCGTGAATACGGGTTCGGCGGCATCCTTGCCGATGAAATGGGACTGGGAAAAACCATCCAGACCCTGTCGTTCATCCAGTCGCTCAAAGAGCGCAACATGCAGTACCCGAACCTGATCATCGTGCCGACGTCGGTTTTGCCCAACTGGGAACGGGAAGCCCAGAAATTCGTTCCCGACCTCAAACGCCTGACCATTTACGGTGCCAAGCGCGAAGACCTGTTCCAGCACATCAAGGATTCGGACCTGATCATCACCACCTACGCCCTCCTCAGGCGCGATCTGGATGAATTACTGAAATACAGGTATGGCAGCATCATCCTTGATGAGGCCCAGAACATCAAAAACCCGAACACCATCACGGCCCGCTCGGTCCGCAAGCTGGATTCGGACATGAAGCTCTGTCTTTCGGGCACGCCCATTGAAAACAACCTTTTCGAACTCTGGTCCCTGTTCGAATTCCTCATGCCCGGCTTTCTGGGATCACAGCACTCGTTTCAACGCGGCATCGTCAAACCCATCAAGGACGGAGACGAGGAAACCCTCGACTTCCTGCGTTCGCGGGTCAAACCGTTTATCCTACGCCGTACCAAGGCCGAAGTTGCCAAGGACCTGCCGCCCAAGATCGAAACAACCCACTATTGCGAACTCATCGACGAGCAGCGCGAACTCTATACCGCCCTTGCCAAGCGACTCAAAGATCAAGTGCTCAAGGATGTAGACGAAAAAGGACTGGCCAAAAGCCAGATGTCCATTCTGGACGCCCTGCTCAAGTTGCGCCAGATATGTTGCCATCCGCGACTGCTCAAGCTGGACATCCCGGGGGTCGAAACCAACCTTCCTTCGGGCAAGTTCGATGCGTTCAAGGATCTGGTGACCGACATCATCGAAGGCGGGCACAAGGTGCTCGTTTTTTCGCAGTTCGTATCCATGCTCAAAATCATTCGTTCATGGGCACAGATAAAAGACATGCCTTTCTGCTATCTTGACGGCTCGTCCAAGGACCGTTTTGAGCAGGTAGACCGCTTCAACGATTCGCCGGATATCCCCATGTTCCTCATCTCGCTCAAGGCAGGCGGAACCGGCCTCAACCTGACTTCAGCCGACTACGTCATCCATTACGATCCGTGGTGGAACCCGGCAGTGGAAAATCAGGCAACAGACCGGACCCACCGCATCGGACAAAAACGGCAGGTTTTTGCCTACAAAATGATCTGCCAAAACACCGTGGAAGAAAAAATCCTCAAACTTCAGGAACAGAAAAAAGACGTTGCCGAAGCAATCATCCCCGGTCAGTCGGCGCTCAAGAGTCTGACGCGCGATGATCTGGAGATGCTCTTTGAGGTATAAATGACACGGCCGACATGCCAGCATGACGGAAAATGCGGCCCCATGTACGCCATGTACAGGGGGGCCACATACCTGTTCGATCCATTGCACCACTGGTGGGAAAGCGATGCCACGCAACGCAAGGTCGCGGGCATGCTGGTGCTTTTTTTCCTCGGAGCCATGGCGACTATCGAAATGAACCGCCAGGGCCTGCTGCCTTCACAACTGGCCGCCATGACGCCCACAAGCCACTATATGGCCATCAACCTTGCATTCACTCTGGTGCTTGTGCTGGAGGTCGTAAGCCTCATATTCACCCTGCCCTGCTCCATATCCAAGGCCGTGGGCAAACAGTTCGAGATACTTGCCCTGATCATGGTGCGCAGCTCGTTCAAGGAACTCGTGAATTTCCCGGAGCCCATCCGGATCACGGGTCAGGAACAGGCGCTCTTCCACATCGTTTCCGACGGCACGGCAGCACTGATCATCTTTGCCTTGCTGGGCCTGTATATGCGCATCCGGCGCGATGCTGACGAAGAAAACACCAAGGGACTGATACTGTTCAAATTCGTGGCCGCCAAAAAAATAGTGGCGCTGCTTTTGTTGGTTGCCTTCTTCGGCATGGGCGCCTTGAGCATATGGCAGACCCTCAATGGACACCATGACTTCGATTTCTTTCAGGCCTTTTATACCATCCTCATTTTCAGCGACATCCTGCTTGTGCTCATAGCTCAACGCTATCTCCCCGCATTCAATGCAGTATTCCGCAACTCAGGCTTTGCCTTGGCCACGCTTCTCATCCGCCTGGCTCTGACCGCACCACCGTACTACAATGCAGCCCTCGGCATTGGAGCCGCCCTGTTCGCCGTGCTGCTGGCATGGACGTACAACTGTTTCTTCACCCCCTCTTCACGAAAAAACAGTTAATAATATACACCTCCTCCCGGGTGGCTATCCTTGCTTCATTCCCGCACTACCGACAAGGCATAGAAATACATGGCACAACGCAAAAACACGGCAACAGACAAGGCTGCAGCAGAAATGGAAAGGCAACGCCTTTTCACCATACTCAACAGTCTGGACGCCGTGGTTTATGCCGCCGACATCCATACCCACGAAATCCTTTTCCTGAACACCAAGGCACTGGACGACATTGACGGCGACCAGAGCATCATTGGCCGCAAATGCTGGACCGTCATGCAAAAAGAACAAACCGGTCCATGCCCATTCTGCACCAACGACAAGCTGCTCGACGAAAATGGTGAACCCAACGGGGTGCATACATGGGAATTCCAGAACACGGGAAACCAGCGGTGGTACCTCATAAGGGACCGCGCAATATACTGGCCGGACGGTCGGCTGGCCAGACTGGAAATCGCCACGGACATCACCGAACGCAAACAAAGCGAAAACGCCATCCGCCATCGCGAGGCCATCCTCCGGGCCGTGAGTTGGGCTTCCGAACGTTTCCTTGAAGGCAGCGACCTGCATAGACACACGGCAACTCTGCTCCAAAAGCTGGGCAAAGGAACCGATGTGAGCCGTGTATACATTTTCAAAAACTCCACGGCTCCGGACGGGACCACGCTCATGAACTACAGACATGAATGGGTTGCCTCGGACACCAAAAGCGAAATCGACAACGAATCCCTGCAAGCGGTCAGCTACGAAAAAGCTGGCGCCGCACGCTGGAAGCAAGCGTTCCTCAACCACGAATACATCGCCGGGCATGTACAGGACATGCCCGAAAAAGAGCGGCACGCCCTCGGCTCGCAGGGCATCAAGTCCATTGTGGCCTTTCCCATTTACGCAGGAAATCTCTGGTGGGGGTTTATCGGCTTTGACGAATGTCGAAAAGAACGCCAGTGGACGCACGCGGAACTGGACGCACTGCAAGCCGCCGCTTCCATCATCGGTGCAGGGCTGCTCAAAAACAAGACAGAGCAGGAACTGCGACACACAAAGAACATTGCCGAGCAGGCCAACAACGTCAAATCGCAATTTCTGGCCAACATGAGCCATGAAATCCGCACGCCGCTCAACGGCGTTCTTTCCATGCTGCAACTGCTGGACTGCTCCGAGCCCCGTGCCGATCAACGGGAGTACATCCGTAACGCGCTCAGTGCAGGACGCAGCCTGTTGCAAATCATCAACGACATTCTCGATCTTTCGAAAATCGAAGCCGGGCACATGGAAATCGACACGCACAACTTCCATCTCCCTTCAATGCTCGCCTCGACAACAGCCCTTTTCAACGAACAGCTCGCCGGGGCCGATGTGCAACTGAGCTGGAACATGAATGTGGGCGTCCCGGAATGGATCGTGGGAGACGAGGGAAAAATTCGCCAGATACTCTACAACCTCGTTGGCAATGCCGTTAAATTCACTCGCAAGGGACATGTGACCATTGAAGTATTACCAGTTCGACCATTGGGGGACACGCCCAAGGAAGGCTTGCGTTTCAAGATAACCGACACGGGGATCGGCATTCCGGAGCATGTGCAGCAATCCATCTTTGAGCCGTTCACACAGGGTATCCAGCCAACAGAGCAACGCATGGCCGGCACAGGCCTTGGCCTGAATATCGTGAAACGGCTGATAGCCCTACTGGACGGCACGATATCCCTTGAAAGCTCTCCGGGAAAAGGCACAACAGTCACCTTTGTCATTGCTGTAGAACCGGGCAGCAAGACAATCCAGACACTTCGGGTCAGCCCCGGCAATCAGGGCTCACACCATTTTTCCGTCCTGCTGGCCGACGACAATGCCATCAACCGACTGTCGTCCGGAAAATTCCTTGAAAAGGCAGGGCATACGGTAACCGCAGTACAGGACGGGTACGAAGTGCTCGAACAACTGGCCGCCAACCATTTTGACTGCGTGGTCATGGACATCCAGATGCCGTCCATGAACGGATTGGACACGACACGCGCCATTCGCAACGGAACCAACGGCATAGACCCGGACATTCCGGTAGTGGCGCTGACGGCCCACGCCATGCGTGGCGACAGGGAAAAAATACTTGAATGCGGCGCCGACGATTACCTGGCAAAACCGGTGGACATGGATTCACTGGTCATGGCCGTGGAAAATGTGGTCCGCTCCCGGCGGGGGCAATAAAGCAGCTGCCCCGGCAGGCTCCAACAGGCACTCTCCACCACAAAACAGAATGGCAAAAAAAGAGGATGGCGAACCATCCTCTCTACTCATCGTAAGTCTTGCCAGTTAAGGATTAAAGGCTCATTACCATCTCTCCAACTGGACAGTCACTACACACAACTCATCAGAACGGCACGTCGTCCATGCCGCTGGCTTCGGACGGGAATGCCGGACCAAGATCCTCTTCCTGCTGCTGCGGCTGTCCATTCTGTTGCGGCTGACCACCCTGCTGTGGCTGGCCACCCTGTTGCTGGTAGCCGCCTTGTTGCTGCTGGTAGCCACCCTGTTGCTGCTGGTAGCCGCCCTGCTGCGCTCCGGCTCCATCAGGGGCACGGTCCAAGCCCTGCACGCGGTCGGCCACGATTTCCGTGGTGTAACGATCCTGGCCATTCTGGTCCTGCCATTTCCTGGTCTGCAACTTGCCCTCGACCAGAATCAGACGTCCCTTGCCCATGTAGTTGCCGACAAACTCCGCAGTCTGCCGCCATGCCACGACACGGTGCCATTCGGTGCGTTCCACGCGCTGACCCGTATTCTTGTCGCGATATCCTTCATCAGTGGCCACGCTGAAATTCGTAACCGCCTGTCCGGAACCGGTGTAGGAAAGCTTGGGATCCTGTCCGATTCTTCCAACCAAAATGACCTTGTTCATACTTCCAGCCATATCGTTTCCTCCTGCGCGAATAACAAACCGCTTGTGCGATCAGAATCCCTTCGCGATAGTTTCCATTTCATCAAGCGCATCCTCGAGCTGATAGCTCAAGCTGTCCGCCTCTGCGGCATTCCTTGCAGCAAGGGCAGATTCCATGCGCCGCCGAAGCGATTCGCCCTCCCGGGCCTTTTCTCCCAACGCTTCAGCCTGCTTTTTGTCGATAAGTCCTGCGACGACGGCAGTATACGCGGCCTGCGCCAATTCCGCAGCACCGCGAACCGGGTTCATGAATTCTCCCCGGGTCCAAACGAGCTTATCCAGTACGGGCCATTCCCGTTCCACGTCCTTCTCATCGGGCGTGGAGGCACTTACTCGTATCTGGATTATTCTGCCCATGTCGATTACTCGTCCTCTTCCCACTCACTCTGAACGCGGGCTACCACATCCTGAATGGCGGAGAGCTGATCTTCGGGACAAACGCCGATAAGGGGTTCACCTTCATCAACATTGTCTCCGCGATGAAAATACACGGAATAAATAAGTCCTTCCGGCCCGCTATAGGCCAAAGGCGTTTCCCGCTTCATGCGGGAAACAATCAGCATATCCATACCATCGGCAACCTTGACCGAACGTTTTCCCGAAACCTTGAGCTTCTGATCAACTTCGGGAATGAAGTAATACTTGGCCCGTTCGGGTGCCCGAAACAAGAACAGCGCCTTTTTGAGGATCAGTTCGATAACTTCCTTGCGCGTAAGGAAATGCCGAAATGTCAACAATTCCTCGCCAGCCTCCACAAACGAACCCTCAAGTTCATTGCGCACATTGACGATTTCGCCTTTTTCCGGTGCGCAAATCGGCTTCTTGTTCTTCTCCCGAGTGAGATGGGCCAACAAGGTTCCGGGCTTCTCGCCCCAGGTTCCGGAACAGCCGCGAACCGTATCACCGGGTTTTATCCCGGCAAATTCGACCGTGCCGGTATGCGGCGCACGAACAATGATTTCCTTGTACGGATTTGATTTTATATCTTCAAGTAATTCCTTGATGTTAAGCAATGATATTCCCCTGATGCGTTATTGTAAGAATGCCGTTGGACAGTTAGCGATAATAGAGGTTTCGACCACCAACGGTCAAGAGTGCGCGGTGCAGGTTTTTTCTGACCTCACGCCTGTCCCATATACCGTGAATATGTCCGCGCGAAAGAGCTTGATATGCCTTATGATAATTGGGCGGCACAGCCATTCCCGTAGTTTCCTCGATCACGCCGGGACCGGCAAAACCAATGTTGGAGGAACGTACGGCAAACTGATACGGCGAACAACCGAGAAAACTGGCCACTGGCCCGGCGTAGGAATTGGTGTCATACACCACGAGATACAGCCCCCCGGCATCAATGTAACGGCGAACCGCCAATGTGCATCGGGGCATCTGAATCACACCGTTCACGCCTTCCTGTATACGAATTCCAGCGGTTCCATGGACATAGGCAATAAACGGAAAATGCTTCTTGCGTGCCCGTTCAGCTGCCAGGATGAATTTTTCACCTTCGGCCGCCCCCACGGTTCCGCCGCGAAACGGCGCAATCAGGCTGGCAACCACCACCTGCACATCATCAATGGCGGTCTCGAAAGTAACGCAGGCACTCTTGCGCCCGGTTCGCTTTCTGGCCTGCTCGACCTTAACGTCAAAACCTTCATAATTCAGCGGGTTGCCGCTTTCAATGTCGGCGTTAAATTCCTGGGCCTCGGCATAATTGAAAACATTGTAAAAATACCATTCGTATTCCATGGGAAAATGATGGCCGCAGCTTGGACACACACCCGCAAACTCGGAAAAAAGATCCGGTGCCCAAAGGTCGGGGCAGCCATGGGATCGGGCATTGGGACAGGAAACAGCCCTATCTTCCCGGGCCCGGTCGCTCACCCATACCCATGAATCATCGTTTATGCAGGCCCCTTCTTCCGGGCACGAAAGCCGGGTCAGCGCTTCCCGTGCCTTTTGCTGGGCAACCTCGCGGGGTTGCCTGTTCCCGCTGAAACGAACAATGGCCTTCCGGGCAGGCCGCACCACTCGTTCGCTGATCAAAAAGGCCTCGGCGCTCACCTCTTCGGCCAAGTCCTGCACACGCTTGCGCATGGTCTTGGCAAGTCCGTAACTCACAAAGGAATGCAGGGACCAGCACAGCGGCTCAATTCCGGACCGAATCCTGTCCGCAAAAGAACGGTTGTCCCGGTATGCGTGGTGACTCATGTCACGGAATCGTTGGTATCGCTTGCACAAAAGCCTTTCACGGGCCGCGTTGCTCAGGTCCCAGCGAACATAGATACTTTCCGGATCAAGGGAGGCCTTGCGGCGAGTCCGGCTACTCAGAGCCATGGCCCGAAAAAGTTTCATGGACTTCACGCCGGATACGACCTCGTTGGTGGCCTGAATGACCTCGCTCCGCAAGGTCTTGAAAAAATCAAAATGCCCGGGACGCGCTCCAAGCGGCGGCTCCTGCACCACTCGGTCCACATAACCGTTCTGCACGTTGTCCCGTGCGGTTATGGCCAGTTGCCGGGCACACTTGTCCACCAGTTTCGGGTCTGCCCGTTTTCCGCCGCGCAGCCGTCCCTCAATAGCAGCAGCCCCTTCCGGGGAAATAACCGAATAATAGCCGTGTGAAAGCATGATTCGACGGTCGGCCAGCCCCACGGCCTCGGCACCGCCCGAGCCGCCTTCGGAAAACACGGCCACCACCGGAACGCGCAAAGCGCTCATTTCATAAAGATTGCGGGCAATCTGCTGGGCCGCACCGGGGTAATCCTCCACAGGATAGGAACCGGGCGTAAACACATAGGTATGGATGGGAATGTTTTCGGTCTCAGCGACCTTCATGTAATGCAGGGCCTTGGCGTTACCCCAGGGCTTGACTGACCCGCCGTTGCGAAACTCCTCGCCGTGCCCCTTTTCCTGACCAATGACCATGACCGGCTGATTCACGACCTTGCGGCCGACACGCCGGGAAATGATGGCCCGGGCAATCAGCATGCTCGGATCAATGTTGTACTCCCCCTGCCCGCCAATCTCGCTGTAATTATCGTAAACGTTTTCCAGAATATCCTTGAGGCAGATCCGCTGGGGATGCCGGACAATGCGCACCCGGTCCATGGGGGTCAGCTCTTTTTCCAATTTTTGTTCGGAAAAAGCCAACAACTCCTCCATACGCCGAAACTCGCGTTGGGCATCGGAACGGGCAAGACCGGGGACACGCTCAAAAAATTCCTCGGCACGCGCCTTGATTACCCGCACCGTATCATTGCCCTGAGGGCCGAAAACGTCCTCTATGTAGGTCAACCTGTTGCGAAGGGCCACAAGCCGCTTTTCCCTGTCCATCAAAACTCCAGAAGCCCTTGTGTCCGTTCACGCAGAAATGCCACATTGGAATGAAAGCCACCACCGGATGCCTTGCCTTCCAAAACCAGCGAATCCAGGAACAAATTGCCGCGCTCGCGTGCCTGTTCAAGACTTTCTCCCCAGACTATCGCCAACGCAAGGTTGGGATCATACTCCATGGGAATTTCATAAGCCTGCTCGCGAGGCACCTGCGTGTGCACTTCCAGCCATGGAGCATCCTGCCACGAGAAGCGGCTGACTTGGCCACCGCAGGGTGCAAATTCCTTTTCCGGATCTTCCGCCACAAGACGGTACTCTATGCCCACGCCGCAAAGCCAGACATCGGACTGGCCGTACCCCATGGGGTCCCCAAGGGCCAGCCGAATCTGTTCCGAAATGATATTCACGGGGTCCTGTCCGTCAATACGGGCAATGGCCGCCGACACACCGTTTTCGACCTGAATACGGGTATTGACCTCCATGAGAAACGGCTCACCCCGGGGTGTCACGATCCACTCCCACGTACCAACATTGTCGTAACCGACCTCCCCGGCCATGGCCAGAGAGTGATGGGTTATCTCCTCAAGCACCCGTTCGGCGTCAAAGGCATATGGTATTTCCGCCGGGGCAAACCCCGGAGCCACTTCAATGCGTTTCTGCTTGCCGGAACTCTGGACCGAACAGTTGCGCGTGCCGAAGTGCACGTGCCGCTGGCCGCCTCGTTCTGAAACTATCTGCACTTCAAGATGGTTGAAATCAAAAACACGCTGCTCGATGAGCACGCCTTCGTCATTGAAATTCCGCTTGGCATAGTTGCGCACACGACGAAAAACGGATCGAAACTGGTCGGGATCCTGCACTTCCTCGATGCCCATACCGCCGCCGCCGGCGGAAGCCTTTACCAGCACCATGCCGCCGCGAATCCCTTGCGACTTCTGAAACTCGAACAAATTGCCTGCAATGGACTCGGCTTCCATCTCGTCGTAAATGGGCCGGTCCGAACCGGGAATAGTCGGCACGCCAAGGGTCCGGGCGATGCGTTTGGTGTTAATCTTGTCGCCAAGGTCCCGAATAATCCACCAGGACGGCCCAATAAAACACATGGCCCTGTCTCGCCGCACGACGCGCCGGGCAAAGCGATAATCCTCGGCAAAAAAACCATACCCCGGATGAACGGCCGTGGCGCGGGCCTGATCGGCTACGGAAAAGATTTCGTTGGCATCCAGATAGGAAGACACCCGATACACACACCGGTCCCCGCCGAGCTCCCGAGCAAGGGCCACGTGTCCGGAAAACTCGTCCACATCAGTGTACAAGCACACAAAATCGTGGCCGAGTTCACAGCATGCGCGCATGATGCGCATGGCGATCTCGCCACGATTCGCTACAAGAATGGTATGACGTTCGCTCACTATTCAGCCTGATCGTCTTCCTGTTCGCGCTTTGCCTTCTTGTAGGCAATCAACCGTTTTTGCACTTCCAATACCAACTTATCGAGCTTGATCTGCTTTCTGCGGTCCAGCTCCTGAAAATTGAATCCGACCAACCCGTTGTTCAGGACGCGCATGGCCTTCACCTTCAGTTCATCAAGAAAAACCTTATCCTTGATTTTAAGCAGCACTTCATACTGGCGACCTTCAACAAACCGCTTCTGGTCATCAACAATGGCAAACCCGGTTGCGCTCAGGTCCTTGACCGGACAGCTGGCCTCAGGACTCTCAAAACAGGCAAGAAAACCGGGTACCCGGGTACGATAGGCCTGACGCATCCGTTCATCATCGCTGGGAATGCTTATCTTGAAGTCCATTTGCTCCCCCAAAGTCCTCATGAAAAACAACCTCCCCGAAACGCCATCCGGGGAAAAAACATCTACTTGCCAGTAACACGTTTTTCAAGAACAAACTCGACTCGCCTGTTCTTGGCCCGGAACTCATCAGAAGTGTTGGGAAACAGCGGATTGATGTCGGCCAGTCCCGTGGCGGTCAGCCGATTCGACTTGATGCCCATCTTCAACAAATCACGCAGGACATTGACCGCACGCATGGCCGAAATCTCCCAGTTGTCCTTGAACCGGCCTTGCCCACTGGGCTGGGTATCGTCCGTATAACCAATAATCTTGATCTGTTGGTCCGGATGCTGAATGAAAAAATTACGCAAAACGAGAATGACCCGCCTTCCCTCTTCTGTCAACCGGACCTTGCCAGGCCGGAAAAGCACGTCTCCCGGCACACGCAGGGTTATGACGCCATCTTCAAAGTTGGCGCTCACCAATCCCTCTACGCCCTTCTTGGACTGCAAGGTCTTGACCTCGGCAAACACCTTCCGTTGCGACTCCACGATCTGCCGCCGCATGAGGGCCTGATCGATCAAGACACCGGCCTCGTCACGGCTTATGCGGCTGGTGGACAATTTTTGCATCTTGCCGGAAAGGGCCTGAGTCACCGATGAAAACGTCTTGGAAAATTTTTCCGTATCCAGCGTGGACATGGAATACAACAACACAAAAAACACCAGCAACAGCATGGAAAGATCCGCAAACGTGGTCATCCATTCATTGCTGTTTTCATCCTCATCCGGCGGAGGCCGAAACAAGCTTCGATCATCATCCATGGCCTATTCTCCCCGCTCCGAAGGCGAAAGGAATGACGACAACTTTTCGTACACCAATCTCGGGTTGTTGTTCTCGAGTATGGACTTTGCGCCTTCAAAAATAATTTCGAGATTCAGCTGCTCCTGGAGGGTTCGAGCCTTGAGCTTGGCCGCTATGGGAATGAATATGAGCGTTGCCATGGCCGAACCGTAAAACGTCGTGAGCAGGGCCACGGCCATGGCCGGACCGATGGCCTTGGGGTCGTCCAGACGGGTGAGCATCTGGACCAGACCGATAAGAGTACCCATCATCCCGAACGAAGGGGCCAGGGCGGCAAGGCGCTTGAAAACGTCCTGCGCCACCTGATGTCTGCGGCGCAGCCCGTTGATTTCAATGGCCAGCGTAGCATGGATCAACTGCGAATCCGCGTTGTCCGCAATAAGCTGGCAGGATTTCTTGAGCACCATGTTCTCGGTCTGCACGTTTTCCAGAGCCAGCAAACCCTCCCGGCGACTGATCTCCGCCACCTTGACCATGATATTGACCACGTCGCGGGCTTTGGTCTTGCGTTGCTGGAACATCTTGAAAGCAGCGACAAAGGCCTGTATGACCTCTTCAAATGGAAAAGCGACCATAATGGCCGCCAAAGTTCCGCCAATGACGATCATCATGCCGGGCACGTTGATAAAGACATCAACCGCGCCACCGAGTATGATCGCGCCGATAACGAGCGAAAGGCCGACAACCAAGCCAAGTAATGTCGCAATATCCATAAATAACAATCCCTTCGGATGATTCCTGATAGCATTTGCCAGCCTTCAAAAGGAAAGCCGACCAAAGGAGTATCCATTGAATTACATCGAATCAGTACAACATGCTGCGTCTTATATACAGGAAAAGTTAGACAAAATTCAAGCAGGAACCATAGCCATCGTTACCGGGAGCGGACTCGGGGGGCTTGTGGACGGCATTGCCGCCCCCGAAAAACTGCCTTATACGCAGATTCCCGGCTTTCCGGTCTCCACGGTACAAGGCCATGCAGGAACCCTTGTGCAAGGCCACATCGAGGGCACACCGGTCATTGCCATGGACGGACGCGTTCACCTGTACGAAGGCTTTTCGCCCCGCGAAGTCACCTTTGGCGTGCGGGCGCTCCACGAGGCCGGGGTGCGCACCATCATCCTGACCAATGCGGCCGGAGCGCTCAACCCAGGCTTTGAAGTGGGAACGCCCATGCTTATCAGCGACCACATCAATTTCATGGTGGGCATGAACCCGTTGCGCGGCACAAATAACGATGCGTGGGGACCAAGATTCCCGGACATGAGTTGCGTGTATGACGTCAAACTCAGAACCCTGGCCATGCAATGTGCCCTGAAACAGGGAATGCGCCTTGAGACAGGAACATACATGGGCGTGATGGGACCTACATTGGAAACGCCTGCAGAAACACGCATGTATCGCATCATGGGCGCGGACGCCATCGGCATGTCCACCGTACCCGAAGCCATTGCCGCCCATCACATGGGCATGCGAGTTCTCGGGCTTTCCTGCCTGACCAATAAAAATCTTCCGGACTGCATCGAAGAGGTCACGCATGAACAAGTGCTTGAGCAGGCGGCCCGCTCCTCCAAGGCCATGACGAGGCTTGTTCTGGAAATCCTAAAGAATTTGGACTGATCAGCCGATTGAATATGCAATGGAATTACCCCCGTTGCCCAGCAACGCAACGACAGCTACAGGAAATCTCATGAATGTGCGCATGTCCATGCTGATCTGTCTTTTGGCGGCCACCCTCGCTTCGGGCGGCTGTTCGGTGTTCAACTCCGCCAAGGAAGGCGTTGGCGACATGTTCGACGCCAACCCCAAATCCGGCCCCATTGCCACGGAAAACAACACCCCCATCATCGATTTGAACTGTGACGCCGCAGACAGCCTCTACTATTACACGGGCAGGGAGTCTGAGCTTCCCGAAGGCTCACCCATCTATGTGCGCAACTTCACCAACGAGGTCGACCCTGACGACACTTCACATTTCGGCCGCATAGTCGCCAATCAGGTGGCCGGGCGTCTTGCCCAGCACGAAATGCTCATCACGGACGGCCCGCCCCCGGCCCAAGGATTGGACCACAACGCGACCTCCGTTGACGGCGAACCCTTGCCGCCGGAAGAACAACCCCGCGCGGCCATGCTCATCGGCTCCTATTTCATTGGAGACACCGTCATCTACATGCACGCCAAACTTATCCGCCTCGACGACAATGCCGTGGTTTCCGGCAAAAGCTGGACCCTGCCGGTAAACGACAACACGCGTGAACTCCTGCCGCAACTCAAACGACACGGCATCGGCCTCAAGCCCTCTGTACAGGACACGTTCTGATCCCTGTCGATTCCTTTGCGAAAAAAATGAATTTGCGCGTTGACATTGATCTTGAATCTCATTATCAATATCTCAGCATTCAACATGACAAGGGGGTTGCAAATGAGACCGGCAATGGAATTGGGCATTTTGAACAGGGAAGGAATGAAGGCATTGGCCAAGGGGCAGCACGCCAACGCCCTCTTCATTCTGGAACAGGCGCTGACTCGCGCCGGTTGCTTCAAAACCAGACTCAACGAGGCAAAAGTGCGCAACAACATCGGCCTTGCCACCCTTCTGGGAGGCGATACGGAAAAAGCCAGAAAGCAGTTTGAACTGGCACTGCAGATCGTCGATGATTTTTTAGGAACGGACAATCATCTGTACAAAAGAATTGCCGGAAACCTCGGTGCCGTGTCGCCCAACAGCAAGGAGGCGAAAGCCGCATGACCAGAAACAGTCTTTCCATTTCCTCGAAATCACCGGAAAATTTCGCAAAAAAAGCCTTTTCATCGTTTATGGGATCTCGCTATCCCAACCCGGTTTCACCTCCTCCCGTTCCTGCTCCTCCGCGAGAAAAGGCTTAAAAAAAAGGCCGCCGGATCACCCCGGCGGCCTTTTCGTTTCAATTATTCGATCTTCTCATTTTTTGGCGGCGCTTCGTTTTTTTGAAGGCGCACGCTTTTCAGCACCCTTGTCTTCCACCACCATTCCTTCCCACGCCACAGGCACATCACCGAACCGTTTCTTTGCTTCCCGATTTCCCAGATTGAATGCTTTCACATTCACTGCTCGAATCTTTTCGGGCAATGTTTCCTCCATATTCCTGCGCATGATTCTGGGAATGGCAAACGGCAACAAATGACTCAACGCGCCGAGAACAATGGTGTTCATGGCTTGGGGAATGCCGATTTTGTCCTTGGCCATGGCCGTGAACGGCAGGCCCAGATACTGATTTGTCGGCGGTTGGGCGACCATGTCCGTTTCAATGATCAATACTCCGCCGGGTTTGAGATACGGATAATAGGCATTGCAGGCCTCCTGGGACAAAGCAACCAGCAAATCCAGATTTTCCGCCTTGGGAAAACTGATGCGCTGCGAACTGACCACAAGATCGCACCGGCTGGAACCGCCGCGAGCCTCGGGACCGTAGCTCTGGGTCTGGGTGACGTTGTATCCGTGGCCAAGCGACAGCCCGGCCCCCATTACCTTGCCCAACGTAAGAATCCCCTGTCCGCCGAGGCCGGAAAAACGAATTTCAAACCGTTCGAGATCAACCTGACCTTTCATTTATCCATTCCTCCCTGCCGCAAACCGGGCCTTGAGTTCATGGTAACGCTCCTCGAGGCCGGGCTCGTCCCGTTCGACAAAAACGCCGATGGGAAACTTGTCACCGCGCTTGTCTTCATCCAATGCTTCAAACCGTTCACGTTCCATGGCGTTGGATTTGAGCCAGCGGTACATTTCCACAGGATTCTTGTACTTATTCTTGCGCCCGTACTGCGTATGACACGGCGTGATGACTTCCAACATGTTGAAACCGGGACGTTCAATGGCCTTGACCATCAATTTTTCCAGCTTGTGAACATGAAAAACCGTCCCACGGGCCACGAAATTGGCGCCTGCGCCACAGGCAAGCTGCACCGTGTCAAAGCTCTCTTCCAGCTGGCCGAAGGGCGCGGTCATGGAAACGGAACCCTGCGGTGTGGCCGGAGAGCTTTGGCCGCCGGTCATGCCGTATATATTGTTGTTGAGAATGAGCGCGGTAATGCCGATATTGCGACGGGCCGCATGTATCATGTGGTTGCCGCCAATGGACAGGGCATCGCCGTCCCCCATGATGCAGATGACGTTCAGCTTGGGATTGGCCATCTTGATGCCCGTGGCAAAGGTCAATGCCCGGCCATGCGTGGTGTGCACGGTGTTGAAGTCCACGTACACGGCCAAACGGCCGGAACAGCCGATGCCCGCAACAATGACCACGTCGTCTTTGGGAAGGCCGAGCTGATGCACGCTGCGGATCAGAGAGCCAAGCACAATCCCGTGGCCGCATCCGGCACAGAGGACATGCGGGAACTTCTTGTTGTGCCGCAGATACTGATGAATGATTTCATTGCCTGTTATGTTCATGGCTACCCCTGCATGATGACCTTGAGAATTTCGGAGGGCGTGATGATCTGCCCGTCCACGCGGTTGATGGTGCGCACGGACGCACGGCCGCTGTTGACCCGTTTTACCTCGCGGGACATCTGACCCATATTCATTTCGGGCACGATGATGCTCCGGGCATTGGCAAGGGCCTTTTCCGTTGCACGGCGGGGATACGGGAACAGCGTCTTGAGCTTGAGCAGCCCGGCCTTGACCCCGGACGCCCGCGCCTGCTCGATGGCGTATTCCGCGGAACGCGCCACGCAGCCGTAGGCAATGACCACCACATCGGCATCGTCAACCATCAGTTCGTCATGCATCTGGATGTCATAAAAGAATTGGTCGATCTTGCGATGCATGCGCTCCATGAGGTCCACGACTTCGTCGGGCCGGGAAGTAGGGAATCCGTTTTCGTCGTGAGTCAGGCCCGTGACGTGAAAACGGTAGCCCGACCCGATGGGAGGCATGGGAGCCACACCCCGCACAGTCTCTTCATAGGGCTTGTACCACTCGGGCGGAATGGACGGCACGATGCGAGAGACCACCTCGTATTCATCGGGCTGGGGAATCCTGATCTTTTCACGCGTATGGGCCGTGATTTCGTCAAGCAACAGCACAACCGGTGTACGGTATTTTTCGGCCATATTGAAAGCCGTAATGGTCATTTCCAGACATTCCTGAACATCAGAGGCGGAAAGCACAATGATGGGATGGTCCCCGTGCGTGCCCCAACGGGCCTGCTGCACGTCACTCTGTGCCGGGCTGGTGGGCAAGCCGGTACTCGGTCCGCCACGCATCACGTTGACGACAACCAGCGGTGTCTCGGTCATGCAGGCATACCCGAGATTCTCCTGCATCAGGGAAAAACCGGGGCCGGACGTGGCGGTCATGGCCTTACGTCCTGCCATGGAGCCACCGACGATCGCCCCCATGGAAGCAATTTCGTCCTCAAGTTGAATGAAAACGCCATCCTCGGTCATGGGCAGGCGCTGGGCCATGATTTCCATGATTTCCGATGATGGCGTGATGGGATACCCTCCGTAAAAAGAGCAACCGGCTATCAAAGCACCCTCGACAACTGCCTCGTTGCCCAGGGCGAAAATTTCCTTGTGTTTTTTTCGTCGCGCCATGAATTTGCAATCCCCCGCTTGCTAGGAAGCTTTTTCCCTGGATTTCTTTTCAGTAACCACGATGGCAAAATCCGGACAATGCAACTCGCAAAACCCGCAATGAATGCAGTCGTCCTCGCGGGCCACGGAACATTTGCCCTGCGCATCGAATTCCAACACCTTCTTCGGGCAGAACTCGATACAGATGCCGCACCCCTTGCACCAGTCCGGATAAACCGTAACCTTGCTTTTTCCCATGCTTTTCTTAGCCATAACCTCATTCCGGCCAAAAAGTTGAACACCAATGCAACCAAACCGTTACACATGTCCCGGCCCTAGCACTCAAAAAAAGGCAAAGCAAGTACTTATGGAATATTAATGATGAATTATGTTCGGAGGATGATATCTGCCAACGCATTAATCACGCAGGCAGCCAGAGGAGAACCGCCCTTGCGGCCCTGAATGGTGATGTAGGGAATTTCCACCTGTTGCAACAGTTCCTTGGACTCGCGGGCATTGACAAAACCGACAGGCATGCCAACCACCAGAGCGGGGTCGGCACGTCCGCCGCGCATATGTTCGACCAACCGAATCAATGCGGTGGGCGCGTTGCCAATCACGTAAATGGAAGGGGCAATATCACTGACAGCCACATCCACCGCTGCAAAGGCTCTGGTTGTACCGTAAATATGAGCACGACGAGCAACGCGCTCGTCGTTCATGAGACACTGCACGGAACAGCCCAGCGGAGTCATGCGGCGCATGGGAATTCCCCTGCGCGCCATTTCCGTATCCGTGACGATTGTTGCCTGATTGCGCAGGGCCTGCAACCCCGCTTCCACGGCACCATTGCCGAAGCGCACGATGTTGAGCATATCAAAATCGGCCGTGGTATGAATCATGCGCCGCACGATCTCCCACTCGAAACCGGCATACGGGCGAGGTTCAGGCACCTCGGAATCAATGATGCGAAAGGATTCCGCCTCAATTTCACCGGGGGCGATGTTGCGGATGACAGTATCGGAAGACATGATCAATTCAGGAAGAACTACCGAGAATCTCGGAAACCGTGGATGAACAGATACGGTCGGCCCCGGCTTCCACAAGGGCCATGGCCCGTTTGAAGCCTCGGACCCCACCAGCGGCAATGACTTCGAGCGAACAGTCGCACGCCTTGCGAAGAGCACGAATCCCGGATTCGCGCACCGGCGACGTTCCATACCCCGAACCGCTGATCACAGCCTTGGCCCCGGCCTCCATGCACAAGGAACAGGCCTGCGTCAACTGGTCCGCCGCAAGCAGGGTCGTCTCGACGATCACCTTGACCGGCACGCCCGCCGCAGTGATGACACCCTGAATATCCTGCACCACGGC
Organism: Pseudodesulfovibrio senegalensis; assembly: GCF_008830225.1. NCBI lineage: Bacteria > Pseudomonadati > Thermodesulfobacteriota > Desulfovibrionia > Desulfovibrionales > Desulfovibrionaceae > Pseudodesulfovibrio > Pseudodesulfovibrio senegalensis. The sequence continues at coordinate 81,133 of NZ_WAIE01000007.1, read as the reverse complement.
ACGATGATCCGATGCCTTGAACGCCGCGAGGTTCATGACCATGTTCACTTCACGGGCACCAAGACGCACAGCCTCGGCGGCCTCCGCGGACTTGATGCTTCCCAGGGTCGCGCCCGTGGGATATCCCACGCTGCATACGGGAAGCGGAGCCTCGTCCTTGAGCAGCCAGTTGGCCAGCTTGATATGAACCGGATTGACACAGACACTTTTGACACCGAGACGGACGGCATCGAGGCAGACGTTGTCCACATCCGCTGCCGTGGCGTCGGGCTTGAGCAACGTGTACTCGAAATATCCGGCCAATTCGGATCGTGTAGCGGTCATCTATCTATCCCTTGCCTGATAGCGGGATAATTGTTTCTCCAATCGACGGCTGTAGGAAGTCAGACAATAACAGATGACAAAATACATGACCAGAATGGTGACGTAAATCTCCATGGGAGCATTCAAGGTCCTGTTGCTGACCTGTTCGGCACAACGGGTCAGTTCAAGCACGCCGATGGTGGAAGCCAGCGAGGTGTCCTTGGTCAGCGACACGAACTGGTTGACAAAAGAAGGGATCATGTTGCGCAGCGACTGCGGCAGAATCACGTAGCGCATGGCCTGAAAGTGGGAAAGCCCGGTGCCGCGCGCCGCCTCCATCTGTCCGCCAGGAAGAGCCATGATGCCCGCACGCACGATCTCGGCGATGTACGCACCAGTGAAGACCACCAATGCGACCACTGTGGTCTGCAGTTCGGGCACGGAATAACCGAGAATGACCGGAGCCAGGAAATAAAACCAGAAAATGAGCAGCAGCAGTGGCGTGCCGCGGACCAGCTCGATATAGGCCATGGCCGGATACCTGAGCCAGAATTTCTTGCTGTTGCGCATGAGTCCGAAAGCAAGCCCGACCCAGAAAGCCATGAAGATGGACACGGCAGCCAGAATCACGGTCATGGCCAGACCGCCCAGCGGTCCTTCCGGGAACGCGCCCCACAGGAAATAATCGAAGTTTTCGTATACTACGTCAAAACGCATGGCGAGCTCCCGCTAGTATGAGATTTGTCTCAGGAAGTGCTTGTCGTAGAGATTGATGCACAGTGACACCACAAGCGAGATGGACAGATAGATCAGCGTGGCCACGGTGAACGCCTCGAACCCGTGGAAGCTGTATGACTCTATCTGCTTTGCCATGTAGAAAATGTCCATGACGCCGATGACCATGACCAGGGACGAGTTCTTGATCAGGTTCAACGCCTGGGAAATAAGCGGCGGAATGATAATTCGAAACGCCTGCGGCAGAATCACGTAGCGGTAGGCCTGAACAAACGAAAGCCCTACGGCTCGGGACGCTTCGAGCTGGTTCTTGGGGATGCTGAAAATGCCGGAACGAATCTCCTCGGCGATGAAGGCCGAGGTATACACGGTCAGGGAGATGACGCCGGCGGCAAATTCAAAATCGCGGGCATAGAGCCATTTGTTGACGACGTCAGGAAGCACCTGACTGGAACCGAAATACCAGAAGTAGATTTGCACGAGCAACGGCGTGTTGCGGAAAAATTCCGTGTATGCAAGGCCAAGCCACTCCAAAGGCTTGAACTTGGTCATGCGCATCACAGCCACGATCGTGCCCAGCAGCATGGAAAACAAAAGGGAAACCGCAGAAATCTTGAGGGTGACGATTACGCCGTCCACAAGCCACTGCGAATATTCCCCGGACAAAACGAGTTGCCAATCAAACTGATAATTCAAAGCCGGTTCCGTTTCGTTTGAGGGGCGCGCACAAGGCGCGCCCCGATTCATTTCTCAGAGCGGTCAACAAGCCGAGGGCCTAGGGCCACAGCTCCATCTGCCAGGTCAAGGGCAGATAGTAGTTGGTGTCCTTGCCGAACCACTTGTTGTAGATTTTCTGATAGTCGCCGGAGCGCCACATCTTCATGAGGGCACCGTTGACGAAATCACGGAAGTTGGACTCGTTTTCGGGCAGACCCAGACCATACGGCTCGGCGGAGATGTAGTCACCGGCGATGACCCAATTGTCCGGATTTTCATCTGAGTTCTTGAGGCCCAGCAGGATGGTGGAGTCCGTGGTCACAGCAGAGACCTTGCCCTGCTTCAGAGCCAGGAAAGCCTGCGGGTAGCCTTCAAAGGAAAGCACTGTGCACTCGGGCTGAGCGGCCTTGATGTTTTTCTCGGAGGTGGAACCCTTGGCGGTACCGACCTTCTTGCCGGCCAGATCGGCAACGGAGTTGATGCCGCCGTCCTTGGCAACCAGAATCTTCTGACCATCCATGAAATAGGTGATGGAGAAGTCGATGACGTCGTCGCGGGAGAGCTTGTGGGTCATGGTTGCAGCTGCAATATCAATGGAACCCTGGGCCACCATGGGAATACGCGTGGCGGAAGTCACGGCCTTGGTTTCCATTTTCACGCCCAGTTCGTCCGCGAGATACTTGCAGACATCGACATCAAAGCCGATAATCTGGTTGGTCTTTTCGTCAACATAACCAAAAGGCACGACAGCGTCCTTGACGCCGCACACCAGTACGCCACGTTCCTTGATAGCTTCAATACGATCCTTGGCCGGGGCTTTTTCCGCAGGAGCGGCGGCTTTTTCGCCCGTGGTTTCCGCAGCCTTTTCCGGAGCCTGGGAACAACCCATGAACGCCATCAGGGCAACTACGGCCACCAGAATGACCAACGGCTTGGTGAAGAACTTCTGCATGTGTCAACCTCCTCAATTAACAATGTTATGCATGTCGTAACAACCGATCTATTACAGGATTTCCTTGAGGAAAGCCTTGGTTCTCTCGTGTTTGGGATTTTTGAAAAATTCATCCGGCGGAGCCTGTTCGACAACAACGCCCCCATCCATGAAGATCACCCTGTCTGCCACTTCGCGGGCAAAGCCCATCTCATGGGTAACGCACAGCATGGTCATGCCTTCGCGCGCCAGATCTTTCATGACGTTGAGAACTTCGTTGATCATTTCCGGGTCAAGGGCCGAGGTGGGTTCGTCAAACAGCATGACCTTGGGCTTCATGGCCAACGAACGGGCAATGGCCACTCGCTGCTGCTGTCCGCCCGATAGTTCTGCAGGATATTTGTGGGCCTGGTCATGGATGCCCACACGTTCAAGCAGACTCAAAGCCAATTTTTCGGCTTCTTCCTTGGCTGCGTTCTTGACCTTGAGGGGAGCGAGCGTGACGTTTTTGAGCACGGTCAGATGCGGGTACAGGTTGAACTGCTGAAAAACGATGCCGATCTCGGCCCGCAGCTTGTTGATGTCCACACCCTTGTCCTGAATATCCCTTCCGTCAAAAAGCACCGTGCCCTTCTGATATTCCTCAAGCCGGTTTATGCAACGGATGAATGTGCTTTTCCCGGACCCGGACGGTCCGCAAATAACCAGCACTTCTCCCTTTTCGACATTTTCCGAAATCCCCTGCAGTACGTGAAAATCACCGTACCACTTGTGAAGCTTGCTCACTTCGATCATTGCCATAAATTAAACTCCCAAAGAAAGATATGTGACAGCCCTGACCAAAAAACCGCATGGCATAATGCGGTGCGATTACCCGTGGCAGGGAAGTATCCATTGTAGCCCAACTCTTATGCTTTGTACTTGCAAAAAAGTCAAGGTAACAAGCAAATTGCAATACCACCTTTCAAAGTGTTGCCATAAATGTCATCCGCCAAAACAGAGCATAAAAGAAGGGAAAAGAGACCGAAAGCCATAAGAGACTGGAACTGCCTGCATTTTTGCGACAAGCCTCTGGAGCCATCTCTCATGAACAAAAATGCACTCCTGTGTACCATTTTGCAAAAAAACGCCACAAACGTTGCGCCAAACGCAAAAACCATACAGCAAAAACGCGCTCAACACATAAAAAATGATGTTTTTCTCGGGAATCAGCGTTCAAATGCGGGAAATTCCTTGGAAACCTGGATGGAAAGATCGGGAAGGACCCATAAGGCAGATGCGTGGGGGAAATTCTTTCGCAACAAACTCCGACCCAGATCCGGCCCGGCGATGAGCATGGTGGTGGCCAATGCGTCAGCACGTTCGGCACTTTCCGCCACCACGGTTACCCCCACGCTCCGGGTGGCGGAACGCATTGTGGCGATATCCAGAATGTGATGACGACGCCGAGGTCGCCCATTGTGGACATCAACCACATATTGATAATAGTCGCCCGAACCGCAGACCCCCTTTTCCCGGACCTGGATATGACCGAGCAAGCGGTCTTGGCGAGGATGACGGATGCCCACTGTCCACAACCGCTCGCCGAAGCAATAGAAATCCCCGCCCGCTTCAACGATCCCAGCGGTTACACCGTTATTGCGCAACACCTCCACGGCCCCGTCAATGACGGCCCCTTTGGCAATGCCGCCCACGTCGATGGCCATGCCGCTCTTGGGGAGCATCACGGTCCGCGAGGCCGGGTCCATGCGCACCAGGCGGTAGTCGATCAATTCACGTTTGGCTTCTGCCACGGCTTCACTCCGGGCAAAATACAACGGTGTCACTGTTACAGCCCCGATGGTTACATCGAATATGCCATTGGTTTTTTCCCCCATGTCCAGCGCATGCTGCAACAGGGCGTATGCCCGGGCAGAAACGCGCGCGCCGCGGCCTCCTGCGTGGAGATTGATCCTGCCGATCGAACCATGGCGGTTGCGAAAATCATAATCACGCTGCAGCGCGGCAATGACCTCCCGGGCCTTTTCCGCCGCCGAGTCGGCAACCGCCTCGCTCGGCGCTTCCAGTGTAAGATGAAACATGGTGCCCATGGCGGCTCCGCCATAGGTGTACAGATTCTCCTGCCCTTCCGGAGTTTCAGGCTGCAGCAAAAGACCGGTCCCGAGCAATGCGATCATCAGCATCCCCCCGACACCAAGGCCAACCTTCCGTGAATAAATCTTTGGGGTCAGGGAGACTGCCGCCAATGGCAGACACAAGGCTGCCCCGACAAGTCCGAAAACACGAAAAACATACCCGGGATCGACAGTCTTGGCCGCCAAGAATCCCGCCAACAGCGGCCCTAGCACAAAACCGGCAGAAGCCACGCCGTTGGCAAGACCAAAAACCTTTCCCTGAGCCGCACCGGACAGGGCTGCCAATTCCATGGACACGGGCACGGAAACCACACGCCCGATACCCACTCCGGCACCCAGCGCCACAAACAGCCATATTTCCGGGCTATCGCCCATGAAAAACATACATGCGGCACTGACAAACATGCCGAGGCTTGCCTGCACCCCGCGGTTGCCAAAAACAAAACGCCCGGAAAAAAGCCCCAACCCAGCGCAGGCCACCAGACTGGGCACGGAGGTGACCAGCCCCACGGCCAGCGGGTTTTCAAAAAAATTCCGGGCAAGCAGTATGGGCAGAAACGCAAGCAGTACGGCAACGCCCGCCGTTCTTCCACCAATGGCCAACAGCAGTTCGAAAAGTCCTGTTCCCGCGATCCCATTCGAGGCCTCGGCCACAGGTTTGTCCATACTGCGTTGGACATGCGTAATCAGGCCTTCGGGAACAAGCCAAAAGAACAACGCCGCGGCAACGGCCATGGTCAGACAGAGAAATATCATTACCGGGGAAAAGGAGCGCTGAAAATACAAGATGCCCCCGGCTATGGGGCCCAGAAAAAAAGCCGCGTTCATGAGCGCTGCGTGATGCCCGAACGTACGGGCCATGGAATCGCCATGACCCAGCGCACCGATAACCGCCATGCTTACCGGCCGGATCAGACCTCCTGAAATGCCGAGAAGAAACTGTATGAGCAGAAGCCAGGCGGGATCGGGAAAAAGAAAAAAGAGAAGAGGCAGCAGCACCCCGCTCAACGAGGCCCAGACCAGAACCGGGCGGGCACCAAAACGGTCCGCCCACATGCCTGCCAACGGCGCAAGCACCAAGCGGGCCAGGAAATAACCGGAAAATGCGGAACCGATCCAGATATCACCGAGGCTGGCATCAACGCCGAAAAGCGGGAGCACAAAGGAAAGCGCTCCCAAACCGAGCGAAGAGGCGAACCCGCCCCCCATGATTGCGGTGACCACACGACGGCGTGAACCCATTCGGTCCATTCGGTTCTCCAGTGATTCAGTCCGTCGCAAGACTGCGCATGACGAACTGGCAGGCCTCTTCATACAGGCCGGGAACATCGTACGGTGTCAAAAAGACAGTACGGACAGCACCAATCATGCTGCCGTAAATCATGAAAGCGGTTTCCTCCACCGGCACGTCACGAATCGATCCGTCTTCAATGCCCCGCTGCAGAAGATCCGCCAACTCATGTATCAATTCCGAAAATTTGTTGCCGATCTTTTCGCGATCCAAATCAGGATTGTCGTCGCTGAAGGGGGAGCAGCGAATCAATGTGGGGAACGTCTCCTGATGCTGCAGGGTGAAATCGAGGTATGCTTTCACGAAAAGCCCGACAGCCTGCCGCCCGGTCTCGGCATCGCGAATCTTGGCCCGCATGACCTTGAGCATGGTGTCGACCATTTCCTGACCGGCCACCATGAACAGGTGTTCCTTGCTGCCGTAGTAATGCGATACCAATCCGGAAGCCACACCAGCCATCTCCGCGATCATTTTCATGGTCGTGCCTGCATAGCCATATCGGGCAAAAGCTGCCTGTGCAGCCACAAGGATTCTTTCTTTCTTTGTCATGAACCACGCTCGCTTTCCCATTTCTTTTGGGCAGGGAAAAATTGTCATCGTTTCATGCGTCCGAAACATTCAGTCAGCCGTCAGAAACGTTCCTCCTGATGCGGCACCAAATGTCACACCAATCATGACGACATTGCTTCAGTAGTATGGCTCTACAATTAATTCAAGTACTAATGCTGAAATTGGCCATACAACCGAAATGGATACGACCGATATTCCAGACTATTTTGGAATGAAGCAAGCGAGATTCAGGTACAAGATTCAAAAAATATGAATTTATTTTGCGGAAAAAAAGAGTGCAATCCAAAATGGATAGATAACAGCAAGGCCGGGTAAAAAGACAAAAAAAGAAAAAGTTGTCAAGTATTTTCCCAGAATTGATTGACCGTTCAATTAGGGCGTGGTACAAGAGCCACAAGTTTACATTCTTGCAAAATGTTGGTTTTATTTTTTCCAAAAATGTAAACAGCTTACTGGGTCCATTGGGTATCTCATACTGTAAAAATCGGGCCATCCCGAAAAGGCGGACAGTAATGAATCCTTCGCATACCTGCACCCGAACCTTGGTAGCAAGAACCTCGGCACGGCTTGGAAACGCTGCTGGCAGAAACGGCCAGCCCCTGCCCCGATGGAATAATCGGGGCGCACGAAACGATTGCGCCCCTGCTCCCGCCACCCTTTCCAGAAAACCCGGCACCTTCCGTTTTGAAGCGGCCAACAGCGCCAACCGTTTTTCGGTGCGCCGTCGCCAGCCCGCTTCGCAAAGCATGCGCTTGGCTCTTCAAAGGCCAAGAAAACTCGCAGCATCAAATATAGCACACTGTAGCCGGGCCCTGTTGCGCGCCGCGCAGGGCCGGTTGAACCGCTTATCATCGCGAGCACTGACCACGTCCATTCCCGGACGCGCAGACATCCTTAAACGGCGTAAATCCGAAAATGCCCTCTGCACTGTCCTCATTGTTGCACAGCGGCTCGCACCTACCAACTCCACAAGGCACAAGAACATACGCCTCAACCGATCCCGGAAGGCTCTTCCGGGACTCAAGACCGGCAACTAAATCGGCATCCGGCGCTCACTTCAAGCCCGCGCCGGATGTTGAATGATGGCCACTGGTTCTGTTGACAGCGCTGTAACTGAGCTGCATGAGCATTCATGCGGAAATCTACAGGTATGCCCTGACAACACCCCACTCAACTGCGGGAGGGGTTCCCGCAAAAAAGGAGATTGCTATGTCCGTGGATGCAACATTGCACGTCGTGCGACCGTCCAAACGCGATGCGGTGCTGGACTGGATGCAGATGCTTACAGGAGCAGGGCTCATCCTGTTCATGTGGTGTCACATGCTTCTGGTCTCGTCTGTAATCATCTCGCCCAAAATCATGAACGCCATCGCCTACTTCTTTGAAGTCACCTACATGGCACAGGTGGGCGGTCCCTTGATTTTCCTGACATTTCTTTTCCACTTCGTCCTCGCGGCACGCAAAATCCCCTTCCGGGCCGAGGGACAGGACGCCATCTGGAAACACGCCAAGATGATGCGGCACAAGGATACGTGGCTGTGGGTCGTTCAGGCCGTCACCGCCATGATCATTCTCATCATGGGATCCGTCCACATGTGGGTGGTGCTCACCGACCTGCCCATCACCGCGGCCAAGTCCGCGGCGCGCATTCAGGGCGGTTTCTGGTTCGTATTCTATATGATCCTGCTCCCCTGTGTTGAACTGCACGTCAGCATCGGATTCTACAGAATCGGCGTCAAGTGGGGCATCATCAAATCCGAAGGGCGGGCCGCGTCCAAGAAGCTCGAGGGCGTTCTGTTCACGATCTTCATGGTTATCGGTCTCATCACCCTCATCCGTTTCATGACTTTGGCTTAGGGAGGAATCTTTCATGCAAACGTATTACTCCGATCTGCTTGTCATCGGCGCAGGCCTTGCCGGTGAACGCGTGGCGGTCGACTCGGCGGAAAAAGGCTTCAACGTCACATGCCTGTCCATCGTCCCGGCGCGTCGTTCCCACTCCTCGGCCGCACAGGGCGGCATGCAGGCCGCTCTGGGCAACTGCGCCAAGGGTGAGGGCGACTGCCCGGACGTCCACTTCGGCGACACAGTCAAAGGCTCCGACTGGGGCTGTGACCAGGAAGTGGCCCGGCTTTTCGCGGATGCCGCACCCATTGAAATGCGCCGTCTGGCCCATTGGGGCGTGCCCTGGAACCGCGTTGTCCCCGGCCAGTCCTTCTACTTCAAGGGCGGCCAAAAATTCGAAAAATATGAAAAGCCGGAAAACGAAGGCCTGATCACGGCCCGTGCATTCGGCGGAACCGCAAAATGGCGCACCTGCTATACCTCGGACGGAACCGGGCACGCGGTCATGTGTACCATGGACAACCGCTGTGCACAGCTGGGCATCAACGTGCTTGACCGCAAGGAAGCCATTGCCCTGCTCCACGACGGCGAAACCTGCATGGGCGCGGTGGTCCGCTGCCTGCGCACCGGCCAGCTCGAAGCATTCATCTCCAAGGCCACGGCAATCTGCACCGGCGGTTTCGGACGCATCTACAAGGCCACCACCAACGCGGTCATCTGTGACGGCGGCGGCCACATCATCGCCATGGACACGGGGCTGGTTCCCATCGGCAACCCCGAGGCCATCCAGTTCCACCCCACCGGCATCGTGCCCACGGACATACTGGTCACCGAGGGCTGTCGCGGCGATGGCGGCACCCTGCTGGACGTCAACGAAGAACGGTTCATGAACATCTATGAACCGGAAAAGGCCGAACTGGCTTCACGCGACGTGGTATCCCGCTGGATGACCCACCACATGCGCGAAGGCAAGGGCGTAAAAAGCGCCTACGGCGAGCACCTCTGGCTGGACATCCGCCACCTCGGCGACAAGCACATCTCCACCAAGCTCCGCGAAGTGGACGAAATCTGCCACCACTTCCTGGGCGTGGATCCGCGCACCGAACTCATTCCGGTTCGCCCCACCCAGCACTACACCATGGCCGGTATCCGCACCAACAAGGACGGCGCGGCCTACGGACTCAAGGGCCTGTTCTCGGCCGGTGAAGTGGCCTGCTGGGACATGCACGGTTTCAACCGCCTTGGCGGCAACTCGCTTGCGGAAACCGTTGTTGCCGGCGGCATCATCGGTGCCAAGATCGTGGAATTCCTCGAAGGCTATGAAACCAAGCTCAAGACCGAAATCGTTACCCAGGAATGCAAGAAGCAGGAACAGCGCATCAAGGATCTGATCTCCGGCCGCAACGGCTCGGAAAACGTCTACGACGTGCGCAACGACATGCAGGAAGCCCTCATGAAGGGCTGCTTCGTATTCCGCAACGGACCGGATCTGGAAGAGACAGTGGAAACCCTGCAAAAGGTGCTGGAACGTGCCGGACGCGTGGGACTCCAGTCCGACGGAACGGGCGTCAACCACGAACTGGCCGCGGCCCTCAAGATCAAGGGCCAGGTCAAGCTGGCGCTGATGATCGCCAAGGCTGCGCTGGACCGCACGGAATCCCGCGGCTCCCACAACAGGGTCGACTTCCCCGAACGCAACGATGCCGAATGGCTGACCAGAACGCTGGCCTACTGGAAGGAAGGCGAAACCCTGCCCGAACTCCAGTACGAAGACGCGTCCCAGGTGTTCGAGATTCCTCCGGGAGAACGCGGCTACGGCGGCGGCACAATCATTCCGGCCGATGAGCAATTCGTCAAGGAACGCACGATCAAGAAGGACAAGTAGAGAGGAACGCATCATGGGTAGAGAACTTCAATTCGAAATATTCCGGTACAATCCCCAGAAAGAAGGGGACCAGCCCCGGATGCAGACGTTCAAACTTGAGGAAACCCAGAACATGACCCTGTTCATCGCATTGAACAGGATTCGTGAGGAACAGGACCCGAGCCTCATCTTTGATTTCTGTTGCCGGGCTGGCATCTGCGGCGCATGCGCCATGGTCATCAACGGCCGCCCGGGCCTTGCCTGCCAGACCAAAACCAAGGACCAGCCCAACAAAATCGTGCTGCATCCGTTGCCGGTATACAAACTCATCGGCGATTTGGCCGTTGACACCGGCGTCTGGTTCCGCGAAATGTATGAAAAAACAGAATCTTGGGTTCACACATCCAAGACATTCGATCCCACCAAGGAAGAAGAGCGCATGGACAATGAAGTGGCCGAGCAGATTTACGAGCTCGAACGCTGCATTGAATGCGGCTGTTGTGTCGCGGCATGCGGCACGGCCCGCCTGCGCGACGACTTCATGGGGGCCGCTGCTCTGAACCGCATCGCCCGCTTCGTGGTCGACCCGCGGGACGAGCGTACGGACAAGCAGTACTTCGAGATTATCGGCAATGACAACGGCGTGTTCGGCTGCATGGGCCTTCTGGCCTGCGAAGACGTCTGCCCCAAGGGCCTGCCCCTGCAAAACCAGCTCGGGTTCCTGCGCCGCAAGATGGGCATTACTGCAATCAAGGAAATCTTCAGGAAGTAGCCATGCGTACAATCCAAGCAAAAGACATCATCGATGCGGTTGCCACCATGTGCATTCGGGCCAACACCGAACTTCCGGACGACGTCCGGACCAAGTTCGAAAAGGCCATGGCCGAAGAGGACTCCCCTTCTGCCAAGGAAGTGCTTCGGCAACTGCTGGAAAACGCGGATCTGGCAATGAAAACCAAGCTGCCGCTGTGTCAGGACACGGGGCTTGCGGTCTTCTTTGTTGAAATAGGCGAAGACGTGGCCGTCGAGGGCGGCAACATCAAGGAAGCCATCAACGAAGGCGTGCGCAAAGGATACGGCGAAGGGTTCCTGCGCAAGTCTGCCTGCGATCCGCTGACCCGCAAGAATACCGGCGACAACACCCCGGCCATCATCCACTTCGACATCGTGCCCGGCGACAAGCTCAAGATAGCTTACATGGCCAAGGGCGGCGGTGCGGAAAACATGAGCCGCGTGACCATGCTCGCTCCGGCCCAGGGCTGGGAAGGCATCAAGAAATTCGTCATCGAACGCGTTGCCGAAGCCGGTCCCAACCCCTGTCCTCCCACCATCATCGGCATCGGCGTGGGCGGCACCTTCGACCATGCCGCGCGCATCTCCAAAAAAGCCCTGCTTCGTCGTCTGGACGACACGCATCCGGACCCGGAAATCGCGGCCATGGAAAAGGAAATGGAAGACGCCCTCAACAAGCTGGGCATCGGCCCCATGGGGCTGGGAGGAAAAACCACGGTTCTGGGCGTGAAGATCGCGCTTGAGCCTTGCCATCTCGCCAGCCTGCCGCTGGCGGTCAACGTCCAGTGCCACTCGCAGAGGCACGAGGAGGTGGAATTGTAATGGCCGAATATTCACTGAATACACCGCTTACGGATGAAGACCTGAAGCCGCTCAAGGCCGGGGACGTGGTCAAACTGACCGGCCACATCTACACGGCCCGCGACGCTGCGCACAAGCGTCTCTTCGACCTGCTGGACGAGGGCAAGGACCTGCCCTTCGAGCTGCAAGGCTCCGTGATCTACTATGTCGGTCCCAGCCCGGCCCCTCCGGGCCGCCCCATCGGCTCGGCCGGGCCCACCACCAGCTACCGCATGGACACATACGCCCCGCGCCTGCACAAGCTCGGCCAGAAGGCCAGCGTGGGCAAAGGCAAGCGCAACGACGAAGTGAAGCAGGCCCTCAAGGACAACATCGCCGTGTACTTCGGTGCAACCGGCGGCGCCGGGGCACTGCTGTCCAAATGCATCGACGAGGCCGAAGTCATCGCCTTTGACGACCTCGGCCCCGAGGCCATTCGCAAACTGACCGTAAAGGATTTTCCCCTGCTGGTGATCAACGATTCCCACGGCGGGGAACTGTATGCAAAGCCGGACCGCAAGGCGGCCGGTCTCTGATAACCACTGAAACTGATTCCATTGGAGGATCAAATGGCTCTGTTTACCAAGCAAGAAGCATTGGATTACCACTCCGAAGGCCGCCCGGGCAAAGTCGAAGTCGTCCCGGTCAAGCCCTGCTCCACCCAAAAACACCTGTCCATGGCCTACAGCCCCGGCGTTGCCGAATCCTGCATGGCCATTCATGAGGACAAGGAACTCTCATACAAATACACAGGCCGCGGCAACCTGGTCGGCGTGGTCTCCAACGGCACCGCCGTTCTGGGGCTGGGCAACATCGGCGCTGCAGCGGGCAAGCCGGTCATGGAAGGAAAAGGCGTGCTCTTCAAGGTCTTCGGCGACGTGGATGTCTATGACATCAACCTCGACGCTTCCGACCCGGACAAGATCATCGAGATCGTCAAGGCCCTTGAACCGACCTTCGGCGGCATCAATCTCGAAGACATCAAGGCCCCCGAGTGCTTCTACATAGAAGAAACCCTGAAAAAGGAAATGAACATCCCGGTCTTCCATGACGACCAGCACGGAACCGCCATCGTCACGGCCGCCGGTATGATGAACGCTCTGGAAATCTCCGGCAAGAAAGTCGAAGACATGCGCGTTGTGGTTTCCGGCGCGGGCGCGGGCGCAATCGCCTGCACCAACCTGTACAAGGGCATGGGCGTCAAACCTGAAAACATCGCCATGTTCGACTCCCGCGGCCACATCAACAAAAGCCGCGAGAACCTGACCCCGACCAAACTGGCATACGCCACGGACAAGGAATATGGTTCCCTGGCCGAGGCATTGGTCGGCGCCGACTGCTTCCTGGGCCTCTCGGTCAAGGACATCGTCTCCAAGGAAATGGTCAAATCCATGGCTGACAATCCGATCATCTTCGCCTGCGCGAACCCTGATCCGGAGATCACATACAACGACGCCAAGGAAGCCCGCCCGGACGCCATCATGGGCACCGGCCGTTCCGACTACCCCAACCAGGTCAACAACGTCCTCGGCTTCCCCTTCATCTTCCGCGGTGCGCTGGACTGCAGAGCCACCGCCATCAACGAGGAAATGAAACTGGCAGCCGCAAAGGCCCTGGCCGCCCTGGCCAAGGAGCCGGCACCGGAATACGTCTGCAAGGCTTACGGTGTGGACAAGCTGGAATTCGGCATTGACTACATCATACCCAAGGCCCTCGACCTGCGCCTGATCGAATTCGTTTCCGTGGCAGTGGCCAAGGCCGCCATGGATACGGGCGTGGCTCGCAAGAAACTGGATCTGGACGCATACCGCGTGGAGCTGCGGGAACGTCTGGGTGCCTCCAAAAAACGCGTGAGCGACTTCATCGCCACGTACAACCTCGACTTCTAGGTCGTTTTCCGGCGGAGGAGGTCTAAATTTGCGGGGCCTCCTCCGCACAAAAACGGGAAAGGACCGGAAACCATGACGGTAGGGTTACAGGTTCTAGGATGCAGCATCTGCTGCGCAAGCTCAAAGAGAGAGGAATTATGAGCTCAAACGCCAACGCCGGAAACGGCAAGAAAATCGGCTTCTTCTTGGGGCCGGCACTCTTCATCCTCATGCTTCTGCTCCCGGTTCCCGAGGGCATGAAACCTGCAGCATGGAAAGTCGCCGCAGTCACTGTGCTGATGGCTACCTGGTGGATCACGGAGGCAATTCCCATCCCGGCCACCTCCCTTCTGCCCATCGCCTTGTTCCCGCTTCTGGGAGTCATGAAGTCCAATGCGGCCACGGCGCCGTATGCAAACCACCTCATTTATCTGTTCATGGGCGGCTTCTTCATTGCCGTAACCATGGAACGGTGGAACCTGCATCGCCGCGTGGCCATCCACACGATCAAAGCTGTTGGGACAAGCCCGGCAAAAATGACCCTCGGCTTCATGATCGCAACCGCATTTCTGTCCATGTGGGTCTCCAACACTGCAACCACGATGATGATGGTTCCCATCGGGCTCGCCGTGGTGCAGCAGGCAACCGGCTTTGATGCCGAGGCCCTGCGCGCCCACTCCTCGGACAAGGGAAGCCAGAGCATCAACTTCGGCAAGGGCTTGATGCTCGGTATTGCCTATGCAGCCTCCATGGGCGGTGTGGCCACCATCATCGGCACGCCTCCGAACACGGTCATGGTCGGCATGGTCGAAAAAATGTTCGGCGTGCAGATCGGGTTCGCGCAGTGGATGATGTTCGGCGTGCCCCTGTCCGTGATCATGATCGCCATATGCTGGGTCCTGCTCACCAAAATTCTGTTCTCCACCGGAGACATGGAACTGGCAGGCGGAGCGGCCATCATCGATCAGGAACTGGAAAAACTCGGACCCATGAAAAAAGAAGAAAAGCGCATCGTGCTTACGGGCTGTTTCGTGGCCGCGTTCTGGCTGGCTCGCGGCTTTTTGAAAAAGGCCGTATTCGTCAAGGCCGTCATGCCGCATTTCGGCATGGTCGCGGACGCAACCATCGGCATTCTGGGCGCCCTTCTGCTCTTCTGCATTCCGTCCAACTTCAAGAAAGGTGAATTCCTGCTGGACTGGAAGACCGCTGTCAAGATACCCTGGGATGTGATTCTGCTGTTCGGCGGTGGCCTCGCCATTGCCAACGGCTTTGCCAAGACCGGGCTGGCCGCTTACATCGCGAGCCAGTTGGGCGCGCTGGAAGGCGCCAGCATTCTGGTCTTCGTGGGCGCGGTGGTGCTGATCACCATCTTCCTCACGGAAATCACCTCGAACACTGCAACCGCAACACTGCTGGTGCCCATCATGGGAGCCGCCGCAATCGCCATGGGCGTGCATCCCTTTGCCACCATCATCGGAGCCTGCGTGGCAGCATCCTTCGCATTCATGCTCCCGGTTGCAACGCCACCGAACGCGGTCATATTCGGGTCCGGATGCGTGACCATCAAACAGATGGCCAGTGCCGGACTTTGGTTGAACATCATTGGTGCGGTCCTGATCACCGCCTTCACAACGTACCTGTTGCCGGTACTGTGGGGCATTGATCTGAACGTGCTGCCTTCCTGGGCTGTCATGCCGCAGTAACCACTGAACGTGCTGCGGCGGCTTTTCGCACCCTGGAAGCCGCCGCAGCACGCATAAAAGCCCTGCTCACGGGCAAAAAAAATGCGCTCCACTCGCACGGAGAACCAGTACAATGCTCAACAAGCGATACGCCCCGATCACGGCCGCTGTCGTCATTCTGCTCGTCATAGCCGCGGTGGGATACACCCGGACAAAGGCCAAAACAGACATGCCCGTCCGCATTCTGTTCAAGAACAATGGGGGAAACGTGATCTTCTCTCACCTCGTGCACCACAGAAATTACCAGATCGCCTGCGCCAAATGTCACCACGAGATGACCAGCGAACAAGACAAGGCTCTGGCATGCGGTTCATGTCACCCGGTCTCTTTTGACGAACAATATGTGGAAAACCACAAATCATCATTCCCGGAAAAAAAGTACTGTATACAATGTCACCACATTGAATATGAACACCTCATATTCGATCATGACGAACACATCGAATTTGCCGACGACAACTGTCAGGCCTGCCACCATGGCGAAGACATCGAACCCGAACCCGGCCAATGCAGTGAATGTCACGAAGACATGGAAAGCGACGAAATCCCGAGTCTGGCCATGGCCGCACACAAGCGTTGCCAAAGCTGCCATGAAGACATGTTCGACCAGGGACTGACCAGTTGCACAACGTGCCACCAGGCTGTGGACATGACCCAATACAGCGGGGATTTCTCGTCCTGCGGACAATGTCATGATGTCAAGACCAAAGACCTCGTACTGGAACGCATGAACGCATTCCACGAACAGTGCATGGATTGCCATGAACGGGAAGGCAAGGGCCCCTACGGAGAAAACTCCTGTTTCAAATGCCATATACGCTGATGGAGACCAAGCCATGAAACTCTTTGAATCCATTGTGCGCCAGGGACCGTTGACCACACTTCCCGAACCGGAAACCGTACGGATCCCACTTTCCTGTCACCGCCCGGACATCAAATGCGGTCAGAAAATGGCGCGAGGAATACATATCGGAGGCGGATATTACGCACCGATCTCGGGCACTGTCACCGAAGTGCATCCCACGTATATATGCATCAAGGCCGAGGCCGTTGACGAACCTTCGCCCCGGGACATGGGCGCACTCTCCGGCAATGAACTACGCACAGCCCTCAACGACATGGGGGCCGGACTTCCGGAGGGTCCGGCGCAGACGCTGATCATCAACGGCGTGGAACCGGAACCCGGAGTAACGGCCTTTGCCCACATGCTCGACGAACTCTCCCGCATCGTCCAATTGGGCCTTTCGACCGCCCAATCCGTATTTTCGCCGAACCGCACTGTGTTGGCTGTGGAGGCTGGAGCGTCCCAAAGCCTTGATGGCTGTGAAAAAGCAGCCATTGAAAACGGCTATCCCAACGGAATCGACCCGTTAGTGGCAAAAGCCATCACGGGCATGGAAAATCCGGACAACGTGGCCGTCCTTTCCGTGGGCCGCCTGTTCGAATTGGGAATGATCATGGACACGGGCCTCCCCTGCGACAAAACAGTCGTTACCTGCGGAGAAACCGACTTCGTGACCACTGTGGGCACACCGGTGGATCTGATACTCACGACAGCACACCAGACTGTCCGGCACGGCGACACCGTGGTGCTCGGAGGACTCATGCGCGGCGAAGCGGCCCACTCCCTGCAACAGGGCATCAGCAAGGATACCTACGGACTCTTTGTCGTGCCCAAGGGCCAGTATCCTCCCGTGGAAGACTCGCCCTGCATCGGTTGCGGCGAATGCATTCCGGTATGTCCGGCACGCATCGACCCGGCCACCATTTCCGGATACGCGGAATTCCGCATGTATGACAAATGTCGCGAGCACGACATCGACGCCTGCATGGAGTGCGGCATGTGCGGATTCTTCTGCATTGCGCGCCGCCCCCTGCTTCAATACATCAGGCTGGCCAAACAGCATCTCGCTCAGGCAGACACCTGTAAACTGAACGACCAAGGGGAGGGATAAAATGGAACCGTTGACCCCAACCCTGACCGTTTCCACACCGCCCTTTGCCCATTGCGGCAAAACCGTGAACAAACGCATGCGCGCCATACTGCTGGCCATGCTCCCGGCGGCAGCTCTTGCCGTATATCACTTCGGCATGGACGCCGTGCGCGTCATGTCACTGGCCACCGCCACCGCGGTCATTGCGGAATTCGTGTCCGATATGGTCATGGGGCGCACCTCGCAGGTGGATGACCTGCACGGATTCACCGTGGGCCTCGGGTTCGCTTTCCTGCTCCCGGCATCGGCCCCGTGGTGGCTGGTTGTTTTCGGAAGCACCACCAGCATCGTACTGGGCAAGATGATGTTCGGCGGATTGGGGGGCTCCCCGCTCTGTGCCCCGCTCGTGGGCTGGGCCGTATGCAGCCTCTCGTGGGCCAACCACATGGACATCGACGCGGCCATGCTGACTTCTGAACTGACCTACCCATTGTCGCAGCTCAAGCACTTCGGGCCGCAGGCAGTGGCTGGATTCTCACTGAACGACCTGCTCGTAGGCCGCCAACTCGGCGGGCTGGGTGCTGTACAGACCGGCGCCCTGTTCATCGGGGGAATATTCCTGAGCATGCGCAAACACATCAAGGTGGCTGTTCCCGTAGGCATGCTCGCGGGCGTGCTCGTCACCGCAGGCATCTTCCACGCCTCAAACCCGCAGGCGAACGCGCCCGCCATGTTCCACCTGCTGACAGGCAGTGTGATCTTCGGCGCGTTCTTTCTGGCAACGGACAGCTCCAGCTCTCCCATGCGCAAGATACCGGCCCTGCTCTACGGCCTGCTGGCCGGTGTGCTGGTGGTCATTATCCGCGTATATGGCGTGTACCCGGACGGCGTCCCCTATGCCATCCTCCTGGCCAACCTGACTTCGCCTCTGCTGGACAGAATCAAGCCCAAACCGTTCGGGAGGAACTAAGCCATGCGGGAAATGATCAAAATGATTGTCGTACTTTCGCTCATCTGCGGCATATCGGGCCTGAGCCTTGCCGCCCTGAAGATAGCCACGGCTCCACGCATAGAGGAACAGGTTCTGACCTACGTGCAGGCCCCCGCCATCGAACAGGTGCTCGCCGAACACGACAACAACCCCATCAAAGACCGTAAGTCGTTTCAAATAGAAGGGAACAAGGTCACCGTATTTCCTGCCATCAGGCAAGGTTCGCTGGTGGGCCTGGCCTTTGAGACATTCGGTCAGGGATATGGTGGCGACATCGGTGTCATGGTCGGTTTCTCCCCTGATTCCGGCAACCTGACCGGTGTGGGCATCACCACCCTGAAAGAAACACCGGGCGTGGGCAGCAAGGTGACCAAACACGGATTCACCTCACAGTTCAACGACATGGCGCCACAAAAGGCAAAACTCAAGGCGGACGGCGGCGAAATCAATGCGGTGGCCGGAGCCACGATCTCCTCCACCGGCACAGTGGTAGCCGTACAGAAAGCCGTCAAAATATTCGACGAACTCAGGCCGGAACTCACAACCGCCTGGAAATAACGGAGGCAGACCATGAACAGACTCTGGAAAGAATTCTCCAAAGGGCTTTGGAAAGATCTGCCGCCATTCAAGTTGGTACTCGGACTGTGTCCGGTGCTGGCCGTGACCTCCACTGCGGAGAACGGATTCGGCATGGGCATGGCGGTCATCTTCGTGCTCACGCTTTCGAACCTGCTGGTATCGCTGGTCCGAAAACTCATTCCGGCCAAGGTACGCATAGCCTGCTTCATCGTCATTGCCGCTTCGCTGGTGGTGGCCGTGGAGCTGCTCATGCAGGCATATGCCTTCCCTCTGTACCAGCAGCTCGGCATCTTCGTACCGCTCATCGTGGTCAACTGCATCATCCTCGGACGGGCCGAAGCCTTTGCTTCCAAGAACCCGCCCCTGCTTGCCGTTGCCGACGGACTGGGCATGGGGCTCGGCTTCACCATGTCACTGACCTTTCTCGGTGGCCTGCGGGAACTGCTCGGACACGGGCAACTCTTCGGGCACACCGTGGTATGGCAAGGGTTCGAACCCTTGTCCTTCATGGCCGAAGCCCCGGGGGCCTTCGTCTCCCTCGGTATTCTGCTGGCGCTGATGAATTTCTTCACCAACCTGCAACGCAAGCGCAAGGGACTGGCTCCCGTGGACGGCCCCACCCATGACTGCGGCTCATGCGGCGCGTGCGGCGGACGATAGGGAGAAAAACGACAATGCAAGAATACTTCCTGCTGTTCATAGCGGCCATATTCGTCAACAACATCGTCCTGGCCCAATATCTGGGCAACTGCCCGTTCATCGGCACTTCCAAGAATACCGGAGTGGCCATCGGCATGGGCGCCGCCGTGGTTTTCGTGGCGGTCATGGCCACGGCCATCACATGGCTGGTGCAAACGTACCTGCTGGAACCTCTCGGACTCGGATTCCTTCAGACACTGGCCTTCATTCTGGTCATCGCCTCGTTGGTTCAGTTCGTGGAAATGTTCCTTAAGAAAATGGTGCCGCCGCTGTATAAATCGCTGGGCATATTCCTGCCGCTCATCACCACCAACTGCGCGGTCATGGGTATTGCGCTCATCTGCCAGCGCAAGGAATTCACTCTGGTCAAATCCGTAGCGTTTGCCGCGGCATCGGGTGTGGGTTTCATGATCGCCCTCGTGGTACTGGCAGGCATTCGTGAAAGACTCGAAATTCGCCGTGTCCCCAGGGCCATGCGCGGCACGCCCGTCGGGCTGGTCATGGCCGGGCTCATGTCGCTGGCATTTTTCGCCTTCAAAGGGATGATCTAGGGAGATTACCCGATATGATTACAACATCAGCACTTACCCTCTTCGGGCTTGGTTTCGGTTCTGCTGCAATTCTCTCCGTTGCCTCCAAGTTACTCTATGTCAAGGAAGACCCGCGCATAGCGCAGGTCGAAGACCTTCTGCCCGGCGCAAACTGCGGCGGTTGCGGCTACCCCGGTTGTTCCGGAGCTGCCGCGGCCATCGTATCGGGCAAGGCCAACGCGGGCGTCTGCGTGGTGGCGGAAACCGAAGCCATGGTGGCCATTGCCGCACTCATGGGACAAACAATAGAAGAACGCGAACCGGAAATAGCATTTCGCGACTGCACGGGCGGAACGCGGGCAGAGGAACGCTTTGCCTACGCCGGTATCATGGACTGTCAGGCCGCGGCCATGTTGCACGGCGGCTCCAAGTCCTGCCCCGAAGGCTGTCTTGGACTCGGCACATGTGTAGCCGTCTGTCCTTTTGACGCTATCCACATGGGGCCTGAAGGCCTCCCTGTGGTGGACCCGGACGAATGCCGCGCCTGCGGGAAATGCGCCGAGGCGTGTCCGCGTGGCGTCATTTCAATCGTAGGCATGACCAGCAGGCTGCTGCATCTCAACGAAGTCACGGACTGCCTGGCGCCATGCCGGCAAAAATGCCCGGGGCAGATCGATATCCCGCGCTACATTCAACAAATCAAAGCAGGCGACTACGATGGCGCGGTCAACACCATCAAGGAACGCAATCCCCTGCTCATGGTTTGTGGCCGGGTCTGCCCCCGCCCCTGTGAAACGGTCTGCCGCCGCAACAACGTTGACTCCCCTGTGGGCATCAACATGCTCAAACGCTTTGTGGCCGACAGGGAACTGCACGGGGGAACACACCTGCCCGTCCCCTGCGCCAAAGACACGGGACGCAAGGTTGCCGTCATCGGCGGCGGTCCGGCCGGACTCTCCTGCGCATATTTTTTGCGCAGGCTTGGTCACAGCCCAACCATCTTCGAAGCCATGCCCGCGCTGGGCGGCCAGTTGCGATACGGCATCCCGGAATACAGGCTGCCCAAGGCGGATCTGGATTGGGAAATCCAGGGAATTCTGGACCTGGGCGTCGATGTGCACCTCAACAAACGTTTCGGCAAGGACTATGACATAGAATCCCTGAAACAGGACGGATTTGAGGCTGTTTTTCTGGGTATCGGCGCATGGCAGGCCAGCGGCATGTATGCCGAAGGCGAAGACCTTGAAGGCGTCTGGGGCGGCATTGAATTCCTGACGGCCCATGCACTGGGCCAATCCATCGACATCGGCAAGAAAGTCATCGTGGTCGGCGGCGGCAACACGGCCATCGACTGCGCCCGCACCTGCGTGCGCCTCGGCGCGGAGGTGATCATGCTCTATCGCCGCACACGGGCAGAAATGCCTGCCAACCCCGAGGAAATCGTCGGGGCCGAGGAAGAAGGCGTGCAGTTCAAGTTTCTGGCCGCACCCACGCGTGTGGTGGGCGATGAGAACGGCAGGGCCACGCATTTGGAATACAAGATGATGGAACTGGGCGAACCCGACGCTTCGGGCCGCCGCCGTCCCGAACCCGTGGAAGGCTCGGAGACCCTCATGGAAGCGGATTTGATCATTCCGGCCATCGGCCAGAAGCCCGACCTGACCTGCCTGTACGACGATGACGCGGAATCCTGTCCGGTGGAAACCACACGCTGGCAAACCATCGTGGCCGATCCCGACACGTTCCAGACAATCGTCCCGGGCGTATTCACGGCAGGCGACGTATTCACAGGTCCGGACCTGGTCATCTCCGCAGTGGGTGGCGGCCGCAAGGCTGCACGCTCCATCCATTACCATTTGCAGCAGGACGGCGACATCCCCATCCCGGACACCCTGCAACGGGACCTCATTCCGTACACCATGTTCAAGGAAGTGACCGGCGTACGACAGTCGGAACGTGCGCAAATGCCACACCTGTGCCACGGAGACGAACGCAATTGCACCTTTTCCGAGGTGGAAGGCGCGCTCTCCGAAACCGAAGCACTGGCCGAAGCCGACCGCTGCCTGCATTGCGGGCTCACCTGTTATGACAGGGATATGGAGCAACCGGAAGAAAAGGAACAGCAGATTCTCTAGCCCCTGGCCACAGCAGCCCCTGTGGACCGAAGCGGCGCCGGAAATGCCTCCCATTCCCGACGCCTCCCCCGGCAGGGCTTGCACCCCGTAAAAGCGCAAGCCAGGTTCACCCGGCAACACCGAGTCGGGTGAAGCAACCCAACCCCACGCCTCCATGACGAGGCACGGCCCTGCCGGGGGTTTTCAAAAACAAGGAGCATGAACTCATGTCCAAAAGTCTATACATATCGGCAACCGAAGCCCGCAGCGGCAAATCTGCTGTGGTGCTGGGAATCATGCAATTGCTCATGGCCCATATCCGCAAGGTCGCCGTCTTCCGTCCCATCATCAGCGACAACGATGCCCGGGACCATGATATAGACCTTATCCTCAGGCAATTCAAACTGAACATGCCCTATGAACGCACCTATGCCTACAAACTGGGCGAGGCCAAGCGCATGCTCAATGAAGGCAAACAGGCACTGCTGCTCGAAAACACGCTCAACAAATTCAAAGAACTGGAGGCAGAGTACGATTTCGTGCTCTGCGAAGGCACCGATTACCTCGGCGGCGAGGCTGCTCTGGAATTTGAAATGAACTCATCCATCGTGAGCAATCTCGGTTGCCCGGTGCTGGCCGTTGTCAACGGCCAGAAAAAAGACGCCGAGGAAATCCTCGAATCCACCTTGAGCACTATTGAGACTTTCGAGGAAAAGGGACTCGAAGTCATGGCCGTGATCATCAACCGCACAGGCCCGGACGTTCCGACCTCGCTGGAAGACGACATTCGCAACAGGATAGGGTCAAAACATTCGCTGCTTGTGTATGCCATCCCCGACGAAAAAAGCCTTGGCAACCCCACGATCAACGACGTGGTCAAATGGCTGGACGCCCAGGTGCTCTATGGCCATGGCAGGCTGGACACGCAGGTGGAGGACATTCTGGTTGCGGCCATGCACATCAGCAATTACCTTGAATACCTTGGGGAAGGCAGTCTCATCGTCACGCCCGGCGACCGCTCGGACATCGTTCTTGCCAGCCTGGCATCGCGCCTGTCCTCTTCCTATCCTGACATTTCCGGCATCGTACTCACCGGCGGACTGCAACCGCCAGCCAACGTACACAGGCTCATCGAAGGCTGGACCGGGGTTCCCGTACCCATCCTTTCTGTTCCGGGGCATACATACAAAAGCGCCCAGATACTCAACGGCCTGCACGGCACCATCGACCCGGAAAACCCCATGAAGATCGCCTCGGCCCTGGGGTTATTCGAATCCTGCGTCAATACCGAGGAGCTTCGCTCACGCATGGTTTCCACGGAATCACGGCGAATCACACCCCTCATGTTCGAATACACACTCATCGAAAAGGCCAAGATCAAACGCCAGCGCATCGTACTGCCCGAAGGTTCCAGCAACCGCATTCTGGAAGCCACGGACATCCTTACCCGACGCGGCGTCGCGCAAATCATCCTGCTGGGCGATCCCGATGCAGTGCGCAAACAGGCCTCGGACATCGGTGCCAACCTCGGCGACGCTCAGATCATAGACCCCGCAAAATCCGAACACTTCGACGATTATGTCAGAACATACATGGAGGCCAGAAAACACAAGGGAGTTACCCGCGACACGGCCCATGACCGCATGAGCGATCCCACCTATTTCGCCACCATGATGGTTCACAAGGGACATGCGGACGGCATGGTCTCCGGCTCCATCACCACCACGGCCCAGACAATCCGTCCGGCCTTCGAATTCGTCAAGACCAAGCCCGGAGCAAGCATTGTCTCCTCGGTTTTCCTCATGTGCCAGAACGACCGGGTACTGGTGTACGGCGACTGCGCCGTAAATCCCAATCCCGGCGCGGAACAGCTGGCTGAAATTGCCATCAACTCTGCGGAAACTGCATCCATTTTCGGCATTGATCCGAAGGTGGCCATGCTCTCCTATTCCACAGGAGATTCCGGCACAGGCGCTGATGTGGAAAAAGTCATCGAAGCCACACGGATGGCCCGTGAAAAGGCACCGCAACTCGCGATTGAAGGCCCCCTGCAATACGATGCGGCCATCGACCCGGAAGTGGCCAGCACCAAACTTCCGGGCAGCACGGTGGCCGGCCACGCGACCGTGTTCATCTTCCCGGACCTCAACACCGGCAACAACACGTACAAGGCCGTACAGCGCTCGGTTCCCGGCTCCGTGGCCATCGGCCCGGTTCTGCAGGGCCTGAACAAGCCGGTCAACGACCTCTCCAGGGGCTGCACCGTGCGCGACATCGTCAACACGGTCGCCATCACGGCCATCCAGTCTCAGGCAGAGGCCGCAAACAAGGATGCATGATGAAAATACTTGTGGTCAATTGCGGCAGCTCATCGCTGAAATACAGCCTGCTGGACATGAAAACCAAAACACCCCTTGCGTCGGGCGTGGTGGAGCGGATCGGCGATACGACCGGAACCATCACACACAAGATCCGCGGCACGAAAAGCAAGATGGAAGAATCCCTGCCAATTCCCGACCATGCCGTGGCTCTCAGGCTGGCGGTGAAACGGTTATGCAGCACTGAATACGGCGTTGTCTCGGACGTGACGGAAATCGACGCCGTGGGACACCGAGTGGTTCAGGGCGGGGAAACGTTCAAAGGCCCGGCTGTGATCACTGATGCGGTCATCGACACCATACGCCAAAACACCCCCCTGGCCCCTTTGCACGGCCCGGCCAATCTGACCGGCATCGAGGTAGCACGGGAAATCTTTGACAAGACCCCGCATGTAGCTGTATTCGATACCGAATTTCATCAGACAATGCCGCCGAAATCCTTTATGTACGCCCTGCCGTACCACATGTACGAAGATCTGAAGATCCGTCGCTACGGATTTCACGGAACATCGCACCGCTATGTGGCCCGAACCGCAGCCGAACACATGGGGATGCCGCCGGACAAGGCCCGAATCATCACCGCGCACCTCGGCAACGGCAGCTCCATGGCGGCGGTGGACAGGGGAAAATGCGTGGACACCAGCATGGGCCTCACCCCGCTGGCCGGACTGATGATGGGCACGCGCTGCGGCGATGTGGACCCGGCTCTGCACGCATACCTTGCCGACAACACGGACATGTCCATCCGGGACATTGACGCCACGCTCAATAAGCAGAGCGGATTCAAAGGCATTTGCGGCATGAGCGACATGCGCGACATCCACGCGGCACGCGACAAGGGAGACGCCAGGGCGCAACTGGCCTTCGAGATGTTCTGCCATCAGGTGAAAAAATACATCGGAGCGTATCTTGCCGTTCTGGGCGGGGCCGACGCCGTGGTTTTCACTGCGGGCATAGGCGAAAACGACGACCTCGTCAGGCAAGAAGTATGTTCTGGCCTGGAAACACTGGGTATCCAGTTGGATCCGGCCGCCAACAAAGGGAGAAAAACGGAGCCGGGCTCCGTTCACCGGGACGAAAGCCCCGTTCAAATATGGGTAATCCCCACTGACGAAGAACTTGAAATCGCACTGGCATCTTCTGCTGCACTACGCTAATCTGACGAGACTGCCGCTCAATTGACGGCAGCCGAGAGGGATTGCGGAATTATTGTCCAGTGTCCAACCTTTGCAACGTTACGGAGTTTTACAATGGCTAAGAAAATGAAGACAATGGACGGCAACCAAGCCGCTGCCTATGTCGCCTATGCCATGAGCGAAACCGCTGCGATCTATCCGATCACACCTTCGTCGCCCATGGCCGAACTGGCCGACGAATGGGCTGTTCAGGGAATGAAGAACATCTTCGGAACCACCATGGAAGTCCGTCAGCTCCAGTCCGAGGCAGGTGCAGCCGGTGCCGTGCATGGCTCGCTGGCAGCAGGTTCCCTGACATCCACCTTTACGGCATCGCAGGGGCTGTTGCTGATGATCCCGAACATGTACAAGATTGCCGGCGAACTGTTGCCCGGCGTCTTTCATGTCTCGGCACGCGCCGTGGCAGGGCACGCCCTGTCCATCTTCGGCGACCACCAGGACGTCATGGCCTGCCGGCAGACCGGGTTCGCCATGCTCGCATCCGGTTCGGTGCAGGAAGTCATGGACATGGCCCTTGTGTCCCATCTGGCCTCCATCGAATCCAGCCTGCCGTTTGTGCACTTCTTCGACGGTTTCCGGACCTCACATGAAATCCAGAAAGTCGAAGTCATCGACTACGAGGACATGAAGTCCCTGACCAACTTCGAAAAAATCCTCGAGTTCCGCCAGCGCTCCATGAACCCCGAGCATCCGCACATTCGCGGCACGGCGCAGAACCCGGACATCTACTTCCAGAACCTTGAGCGGGCCAACCCGTACCGCGAGACACTGCCCGAAGTGGTTCAGGACGTCATGAACAAAGTGGCCACCATCACCGGGCGCCAATACAAACTCTTCGACTATGTCGGCGCACCGGATGCGGAAAACATCATCGTGGCCATGGGATCCGGCTGTGAGACCATCGAAGAGGTCATCAACCACTACGCGGACGCAGGACTCAAGATCGGTCTGATCAAGGTCCGCATGTACCGCCCGTTCTCCGTGGACCATCTGCTGGAGGCCCTGCCCGAAACCACCAAGGTGGTTACGGTACTGGACCGTACCAAGGAACCCGGTTCGCTGGGCGACCCTCTGTATCTGGACATCTGCACGGCCTTCAAGGAACGCGGCATCGACCTGCCCGTGCTGGCTGGACGCTACGGCCTCGGTTCCAAGGAATTCTCTCCGTGCATGGCCAAATCCATTTTCGACAACGCGGACGAAGACAATCCGCGCACCCACTTTACCGTGGGCATCGTTGACGATGTGACCAACACTTCCCTGCCCATTCCCGCCTGTCTTGACTCCACCCCCGAGGGCACGGTCCAGTGCAAATTCTGGGGACTCGGTTCGGACGGCACGGTTGGCGCCAACAAACAGGCCATCAAGATCATCGGTGACAACACCGATCTGTATGCACAGGGCTACTTCGCATACGACTCCAAAAAATCCGGCGGCATCACGGTTTCGCACCTGCGTTTTGGCGAAAAACCGATCCAGTCCACGTACCTGGTCGAAATTGCAGACTACATCGCCTGCCATAATCCCAGCTACGTGAACCAGTACGACCTCTTGGACGGCATCCGTCCGGGCGGCACATTCGTGTTGAACAGCCCGTGGTCGCTGGCGGACATGGAAAAGATGCTTCCGGCTCGACTGCGCAGGCAGATCGCCGAAAACAAGCTCAAGTTCTACACCATCGACGCGGTCAAGCTGGCCGGAGAGGTGGGACTGGGCAACCGCATCAACATGGTCATGCAGACCGCCTTCTTCAAACTGGCGGATGTCATTCCCTTTGATCAGGCCGTCGACCTGCTCAAGGCCTCCATCAAGAAGACTTACGGCAAGAAGGGCGACAAGATCGTCAACATGAACATTGCCGCCGTTGAAAGCGCCATTGAAAACCTTGTGGAAATCAACTATCCGGCAAGCTGGGCCAAGGCCGAAGACGCACCCGCCGCAAAGCGCGACGAGCCCGAATTCGTCACCAAGGTCATGCGTCCCATGCTGGAACAGAAAGGCGACGAACTGCCGGTTTCCGCGTTCGAGGCCGATGGACGTTTCCCGGTGGGAACCACCAAGTACGAAAAACGCGGCGTTGCCATCATGGTCCCCGAATGGATCGCGGACAACTGCATCCAGTGCAACCAATGTGCGTTTGTCTGTCCGCACAGTGCGCTTCGCCCGATCCTGGCGGAGGACTACGAGCTCAAAAACAGCCCGGAAACCTTCACCACGGTGGACGCCAAGGGCAAGGGACTGGACAATCTCAAATACCGCATGCAGGTCAACACGATGGACTGTCAAGGCTGCGGCAACTGCGCAGACATATGCCCGGCCAAGGACAAGGCCCTTGTCATGAAGCCGTTGCACACCCAGACGGAAACGGAAGTCCCCAACTTCGAATTCAGCGAGACCGTCTCCTACAAGGATGCCGTCATGACGCGCACCACGGTCAAGGGCAGCCAGTTCCAGCAGGCGCTCATGGAATTCTCGGGCGCTTGCGCGGGCTGTGGCGAAACCCCGTACGTCAAGGTGCTTACCCAGCTCTTCGGCGAACGCATGGTGGTGGCCAACGCAACGGGCTGCTCCTCCATCTGGGGCGCATCCGCACCCTCGGCCCCTTACTGCACCAACAAGGAAGGACACGGTCCCGCCTGGGGTAACTCCCTGTTCGAAGATGCCGCTGAATATGGCTTCGGCATGGAAATGGCACTGTCAAATCGCCGGGAACGCCTTGCTCTGCGCATGCGTGAGGCCATGGAATCCGGCGAGACCACTCCGGCCTTGGCAAAGGCCATGGAAGCCTGGATCGAGAACAGGCACGACGCGGAAAAATCACGCGAATTCGGCGAAGACATCCGTCGTGAACTGGCCAAAATAGATGAAAAGGGCAACCTGCTCCTGAGCATCCGCGAAGACGCGGACCTGTACACCAAAAAATCCGTATGGGTCTTCGGTGGTGACGGTTGGGCCTATGACATCGGTTACGGCGGTCTGGACCATGTGCTTGCCTCGGGCAAGGATATCAACGTTCTGGTGCTGGACACCGAAGTCTACTCCAACACCGGTGGTCAGGCCTCCAAGGCCACGCCCACCGGCTCGGTGGCCAAGTTCACGGCCGGCGGCAAGCGCACCGGCAAAAAGGATCTTGGCCGCATGGCCATGAGCTACGGCTATGTCTACGTTGCCTCCGTGAGCATGGGTGCCAACAAAAACCAGATGATGAAGGCGTTCCTTGAGGCCGAAAGCTATCCCGGACCGTCCCTGATCATCGCCTACGCTCCCTGTATCAACCAGGGACTGCGCAAAGGCATGGGCAAGTCCCAGCTCGAATCCAAGCTGGCCGTGGATTCCGGCTACTGGCCGCTCTATCGTTTCGATCCGCGACTGCAGGACGAATGCAAAAACCCGTTCATTCTGGAGTCCAAGGCTCCGGACGGAACCCTGCAGGACTTCCTGTCCGGCGAAAACCGCTACGCCATGCTCGAACGCCTCATGCCCGAGGCTTCCAAAGAGCTGCGTTCGGAAATCGAAACCCAGTACAACGACCGGTACGCTACGCTCAAGGCGATCGCGGACATGCCTCCGGTAGGCGACTGCGACGAATGATAAAAAAACTTGGGGAGGGCCCTTTTGTAAAAGGGCCCTCCCCAAACCCCTCCCCCAAAACTTTCTGGCGCTACGGCCCGGCCTGCAAAAGCAGGCCGGGCCGTAGTATTTTTGGCTGTCTATAGATGCAAAAATGTGAGGACAATGCAGAGGGGAGACAATTGGTCTACAAAAAAACTAGCCCCCTGTTTCGCATTCAAAAAAAACAGACAGGCCTTGCGGGTGCGGGTCAAGGTAAGTCGGTGTCAACTGCGGCAAAGTGAAGGCAAAGAAAGGTGAAAGGACAAGACGCGAGAACAAGACAGGGACGAAGCGTATTTCAATATACGCGAAGATCTGACTTGTGCGCAGCAACGCTGACATTCCTCCTTGATCTGCCTTTGAAAAAAGACAAAAGAGCCCCGGCCAAAAAAGGCCGGGGCTCTGATTGCTTCAGAAGTGACAGTTCGTTCTACTTGTAGTTCAGTCCGCGCTCCTGCGGGAACACCGGCAGATAGCGGTACGACAGGGACAGCACCAGGAAGCCGTAGGCCACGATCATGATGGAAGAAGCCCATTCAACCCAGTTCGGGTAGTAAACGAACCACTTGTCAAACGGCATGGCCGGGAAGGCGATGGTCTGAACCGTGAACACGTAACGGTTGATGGTGATGCCAACGCAGTCCAACAGGCCTGCAGTATACAGCAGGGCCGGTTTGTTGCGAATGGACGGCGTGATGAGCATGATGGCCGGGAGCACGCCGCAAAGCACGATCTCGGTGAACATCATCCACTTGCCGTAGGCAACGCCATAGAACATGTCGTCGAAGGTCAGGCCTACAGACGGCAGGTACCCGGTGGCCCAGGCCCACGTGTCCAGAATCTTCAGGAAGATATAGACGGTGAGCATGGTTCCGGCAATCTTGCCCATGAGCGCCTTGACCTTGTATTCCACCAGCTTCTTGCCGGTCAGTTTTTCCATGAACGTGCAAACCAGAACCGTGAATATCGGACCGGAGCCCACGGCGGAGAGCACAAACAGGAAGAACGTCCACGGCCAGATGAAGAAACCTTCACGGAAGGCATACGGACGGCCGATGAGCACGCCGTACATGCCACCGAGCGATCCCTGGTGGAAAGTGGACAGGAACGTGCCCAGACCCGCAAAGAGAGCCATGTTCACGTGCATGTTGTGCGCGAGCGCATGAATGAACGGCACCTTGTTCAGCTGCTTCTGCTCGAGGATCAGCGGGACGTACTCGATGATCAGCACGGTGCAGTAGCAGGTGATGCAGAAGATAACTTCCGTGAGCATGGAGTGCACGTTCGGATGCCAGTAGCCGAACCACGCGCGGCCGGGCTGGCCGATGTCCAGCGTCAGCACCAGCATGGCGCCGGAGTAGCAGATGAAGCCCACGATGACCGTCAGATTGATGATCTTCTCGAGCTGTTTGATTTTGAGGATGTACTTCAGGAAGCCGGTAAAGAACGCGCCTGCTCCCAATGCGATGACCGCAAGGTCGAAGGTGATCCACAGACCGAACCCGAAGTAGTTGTCCAGACCGGTGGTGCCGATTCCGTTGTAGAGCACCAGAACAGCCGCATACAGCCCCCAGAGGAAGAAGGCCAGGATGAAGCCGGTCCAGAGCATGAACTTGCCGAAAGAACAGCGCTGTACGCCTTCCGGGAAGAGTTTGCTATCCATTGTGACTTCCTCCTAGTGCTTGTCGCCAGCGTTGTAGTTGTCGCCCTGCTTGCGGACCCACTCACGCTTGCTCATGTAGTAAACCTGCGGATCCAGTCCGAGCTTTTCGAGCAGGCGGAATGCATGCGGGCTCTTGGCCAGCTGATGCACCTTGTGTTCGGGATTGTTCAGATCGCCGAACGTGATGGCTCCGGTGGGGCAAATCTCGGCACAAGCCGGGACGTATGCGCCCTCGGGCAGGTTCATGGGATCTTCGCCGTTCTCGCGGGCCTGATCCTTGGCCTTGGCATAGCGGGTGTGGCAGAAGTTGCACTTTTCCACAACGCCGCGCGGACGAGGCGAAACAGCGGGGCTGAGTTGCTTGTCCATGCCTTCGGGCCAGAGGGGGTCCCACCAGTTGAAGTAGCGTGCGTGGTAGGGGCAGGCAGCCATGCAGTACCGGCAACCGATACAACGCGGATAAATCTGGCTGACGATGCCGCCCTCTTCGTTCTTGTCCGTGGCCACTACCGGGCAGACCGGCACGCAGGCGGGATTGCCACACTGCATGCAGGGCCGAGGCAGATAAGCGACCTCGTGCTCGGGGAAGCTTTTGCCGTTGGACATTTCATAGACATTCATCCAGGTCAGGGTACGCAGCTTGTTGTCTGCGTCGTCCCTTTCCGAGGTCAATGCCTGCACGTAGTTATACGGGTCCTTTTTGGTCATGGGAGCAATGTTGTTCTCCACCTGGCAACCGACCATGCACGCGCCGCAGCCCGTGCACTTGTCGATGTCAATGACCATGCCCCATTTGATTTTGAATTCTTTCATATGCATGACGGTTCCCCCTACATTTTGGCGACATTCACGGTGGAACCGGTCCAGACGGTCGCGCCAGTGGCGGCCTCGGAACGTACCGTGAGAATCTTGTAAACATTATCGCCCACGCCTTTGGAGAACTCGTCGCCAACGGTATGGCCAAGGCCCAAAGGCACAGCCACGGCACCCGGGAGGACGCCTTCGTTGATCTTCACCAAGGCAGCAGCCTCGCCGTTTCCGCCGGAAAGCTTGATTTTGCTTCCGTCGGCCACGCCGAGTTTCTTGGCGGTCACGCCGCACATCATGGCCACTATGGTCTTGTCCATAAGCACGCTGTTGCTGATGACGCAGGGTGCGTTGGGCGTTGTGGCAACCTTCTGGCTGCCCACGATCAACTGACTGTAGGGAGCCAGGACAACCGCACCCGCTCCGCGGGCCGGTGCAGCAGCACGAGCCAGAACGGAAGCACCCAGTGCCGAAACATCGGCCCCGACAGCGTCGCCCTCGAACAGGCCACCGGCCTCTTCGTCAAAGTCTGCACCAACCACTTCGGCCTTGGCTGCAATAACCTCGGCAAAACTCTCGAACCCGAGTTCGATGCCCATGGAGGCGGCAAGATCAAGGATGA
The DNA here is from genome assembly GCF_008830225.1 of Pseudodesulfovibrio senegalensis. Lineage (NCBI taxonomy): Bacteria > Pseudomonadati > Thermodesulfobacteriota > Desulfovibrionia > Desulfovibrionales > Desulfovibrionaceae > Pseudodesulfovibrio > Pseudodesulfovibrio senegalensis. The sequence continues at coordinate 48,375 of NZ_WAIE01000007.1, read as the reverse complement.
AGTCCGTGCTGGCCATGACGTCCAGAGACGGACGACAGACCGGGACGCCGGCGGTGTAGGTCTGCCTGCCGAAACCATAAGGATTCTGCATGTCGTCAAAACGCTCATAGGTGAATGCGTTGGGCAACACCAGATCGGCTTTGGCAGCGGTTTCGTTCCATTCGGTGGCAAAGCTCACCAAAAAGCCCGTCTTGAAATCGTCGGGCAAGGAATATACGGGGTTGGCTTCGTAAACCATGGTAACGGCCGGGGCCGCACCCTTGTTTACCCAACCCAGCAGGTCATTGCTCATGCGCTCGGCAACGGTCATGCCGGATTCCACAGCCTTGGGGAACTCGGACACGCTCTTCAGCGAACCAAGCAGCATGTTCACGGCAAAAGCTGCGGTAGCCGTGGCAACCGAGGTGCCACCGGGAACAACAACCGGAGTGGAAGCAGCCATCAGCTGCTTGGCCAAGGCTGCAGTCTGAGCGCCCTTGACGCCGGTTGCGGCTTCCACCTTGGCCGGAGCAAAGGCATCCATGACCATGGAACTGAACGCGCCGAAATCAGCGGCATTCACGGTCTTGCCAGCGCGAATCAGATGATAGGCGATTCCCAGCAGGAAAGCAGGCATGCTTTCTTCACCGACAGGAACCCAAGCGTCCACCACCGAAGCGGTGTGGGTTTGCACCGGGCTGGCAAACACATATTTTGCGCTAGCCTTTTCTCCCACCGGATGAGAAGCGGCAAAGGCCTTCTTGGTGGCCACGGTGGGCCCCCACGATTCCATGGCGTCGGCACCGGCCAACAGCACGAAATCGGCATTTTCCAGATCATATGCGACCTGTCCCTCGCCCCCCATCACGCCGTTGAAGGCGCGGCTGGCGGCCTGCATGTCGCAGGGCATCTGAAGGTAGTCCTCGCTGCCCAGTCCAGCCAGAAAGCCGGAAAAGACCTCGTTGGCAGTACCGGTCTGGTCGCCGGAAATAAAAGCGACCTTGCCGCTGGCAGCAGCGAGTTTGTCGGCCAGCATGGCCTTGGCGTCTTCCCATGTGATCGGCTCAAACGAATCGCCAACTTTCTTCATGGGCCCCTTGACGCGGTTGGGGCTGCGCATCACCTGTACGCCGTTGGCGCAGATAGGACAAATGCCGCCCTTGCTCAAAGGGTTGTCTTCATTGCCCTCGGTGCCGAATGCCGAACCGGCCGCCTTGCGGACCTTGACCGCGCAACCGGAGTCGCACAGTTTGGACACGGCAGGCTGGTCAACCAAAGCACCGTATTTCAGCTTGGGAATCCACGGCCAGTTCTGCGTCCAGATGGACACATCATCAAGAGCTTTCCAAAGCACCGGAGTAAAAAGGATACCAACGGTGCCGCCAACAGATAACTGTATGAACGTTCTACGATCAAAACCCATTGAAGCACCCCTTTTACTTATGACAGACGTAGCACGCGTTGTTCTGGCCCATCTGGGCATGACAACGTTCGCACTGCCACATCTTCATGGTCATCTTGCTGTAGCCGGACAGAATGTTGCGCTCGAACGGCGGCGGGGTATCATTTGTCTCAATGCCCTTCAGGTGACAGAGATTGCAATTGTAATCACCGCCCTCCTCAAGAACCGCATGATCCACCACACCGTCAAGATCCACATGCTTCTCGGCCAGAGCCTCGAAGGTCACATCCTGGTGCGCCTTGTGGGAAAAATACACGTTGTCGGGCTGATACTGGTAGTTCAACCAAGGAACTTCCTTGCCCTGAAGAGCATACTTGACCAGATACTCAAGCTCCGCCTTGACATTAGCGTCATCACCGCTCAGCACCAGATCAGTCAGGTCACCGGGCATTTCATCAATGGAAATCTCAAGGATATCCTCGATCTTGCCCGTGTCACCCACCACCTCGGCGATGGCTTCGACAACAGTCTCGGCGTCGTCAACGGCATGACAGTCTGCACACTGCTCATTGGTGGGAAAACCGGCATACGAGCCGTCCTCCCTGAAAAAGTGGCAGCTGTCACAGTCCATTTCCTGTCCTTCCACGTGAACCTTGTGGCTGAACCTCACAGGCTGCTCTACCTTTGTATAAAACAAAGGCGGAATCACGGCCCATCCAAGGATACAGCTAAGCAGGAATCCGATGAAGAACGGGAGAACGCCTCCACACCTTCCGGAAGATTTCTTTTCCTCCATAACCTCGCCCCGTCACTCCTAAAGTTAATGAAATAAATCAAACCATAGTAGAACTAAGCATGCATACGGCACACTTCTTTTCCATGTCAAGCGCATATGAAAATTTTCACGAAGTGCATTGTCCACAAAAAAACAATGATATCAAAGTGAAACATACACGCAAAACCGGGAAAAACTATTTCGGACTCTTTGCCCGTCCATAGATATCATCGAAACGGACGATATCATCTTCCTCAAGGTATGGTCCACTCTGAATCTCGATAATCTCCAAAAGCACCTTGCCCGGGTTGGCGAGCCTGTGTTGCGAGGCCTGCGGAATGTCCACGGACTGATTCTCCGTCAAAACGGATTCCACCCCGTCGATCTCGACTTCGGCTGTTCCGCTGACCACCACCCAATGCTCACTGCGATGGTGATGCATCTGCAGGCTGAGGCGTGCCCCGGGATGCACGGCTATTCGTTTGATCTTATAGTTGTGGTCTTCCTCAAGCACCACGTAGTTGCCCCACGGCCGGTCGACCTTGGGATGGCATTCGGCCAGCTTGCTGCCCTCGGCCCGCAACATGTCAACGATCTCGCGGACCCTCTGCACGTGCGGCATGGGACAGGCGAGCGTTGCGTCGCGCGTCTGCACCATGATCATGTTCTGCAAGCCGACTGCGGCAAGACGGCCGCCGCGTGAAATAAGCAGGCTGTTGCGACAGTCCACGGCCATGACATCGCCCTGAATCACGTTGCCGTCCTTGTCGCGCTTGCCCAGGCGGTACATGGCTTCCCAACTGCCCAAATCCTCCCAGTCGAATTCCGCTCGCACCACGGCAATGTTGTCGATGCGTTCTGCAATGCCGTAGTCAATGGAAATATCCGCAATGCGCCCGTAGTTGTCGATCATGGGCGCGTCTTCGCGGGCCAGCCACCACGCCCATAACTCGGGCTGGTGCACGGCCACGGCCTTGAGAAAATCCTTGCACCCGAACACGAAAATGCCGCTGTTCCACAGGTGGCCGCCGTCCCGGTGATACCGCTTGGCCATGGAGTAATCGGGCTTTTCAATGAATCCTGCGCATTCATACACTCCCACATCCAACTCACGGCCGAGCGAGACATACCCGTACCCGGTTTCCGGCTGACTGGCCTCCACGCCCATGGTCACGAAATACCCCTTGGCCGCGGTCTCGCCCGCCTTTTGCAGATTTCTGCGCAAGGTGACCTCGTCCCGGATAAGATGGTCCGAAGGAAAGACCGCGGTCAGTCCGCCCTCGGGCAGTCTTTTTGATATCTGCTCGACGGCCAGCAATGTGGCGGGCAGCGTATTGCGCGCAAGCGGCTCGGAAATCACCTGATCAAGCAGGCGTTTATCAACGGACTGAACCTGATTCCGAACCTCGAAAACATGTTCTTCGTTGGTTACAACCCATACGCATTCCGGATCAAACGCGCCCAAGACGCGCTTCACGGTCTGCTGCAACAAGGTGTCTTCTCCGTCCAGCGCCAAAAGCTGCTTGGGCAACATATTGCGGGAAAGCGGCCAAAGGCGGGTTCCGGATCCTCCGGCAAGAATGACGGCATGGCACTGGGGTATCAGTGTTTTTCCGGGGGAGGACTTGCGCGGCATGGGCTACTCCTTGCTGAAATCAAACGGGGAATCGAACTCGGCCAACGAGCCGAGCTGTTTGTCCTTGTCCGAAAGAATCGGGGACATCCCATGAAGGTGGGGTGCCCAGTCAAACCCTACGGCGGGATCGTCAAAACGAATTCCCGTATCAAACTCCGGCGCATAGTACGCATCCACCTTGTACATGAATTCCGTATCGGGTTCGAGGGTAAGATACGCATGAGCAAAACCGCGCGGCACGAACAGCCGCTTTCGGCTTTTAGCGTCCACTTCCATATGAAAGGTGCTCCCATACATGGGCGAGCCCTTGCGCAGATCAATCACCACATCCAACACGCGCCCCCTCGTCACCCACACCAGCTTGGCCTGCGTGGCCGGGGGCAGCTGAAAATGAAATCCTCGCAACACCCCCGCGCTTCGGGAGTAGGCATGATTGTCCTGCACGAAGTCCACATCTATGCCGGACTCGGCAAAAGTCCGCCGATTGAAACTTTCAAGAAAAAAACCGCGTTCGTCCTCGAACACGGCGGGTTCGATAACAACAAGTCCGGGAAACCCGGTTTCCGTGACACGCATCCTCACACTCTCCTCAATTAACGCAACATACCGATGAATCAATCAATTATCCAAATTCCACACTTCACACAAGCACCGTTTGCCACAAAACCGGCATCCTGCAAAAAAATACCGCATCCTGTTCACTTTTAGCTTCCGCTCTGATAGTCCTTTACCCCAAGGACAGTACCGAGCAGGGTGAACCCGGCAACAACGTACCAAACGAAGTTTCGCCAAAGATATGCACGCCCTGTGCCAGCAGGACCAAGCCAGCGTCTTGCTGCTTTGCCGCGTCCAGTGATATTTGCAGCACGCAACTCCATTGAAGGATACCATATGAATTTTCTTGATATCACCCTCATTATCATCACGGTCATCTTCCTTGCCCGCGGCTTTTTCCGCGGACTGGTCAAGGAAATCATATCCCTTGTCTCCATCGGCCTGGCCTACTTCATGGCCTCTCGCTATCATGAGGTCCTTTCCCCGCACCTGAAAGTATACCTGTCGAGCGAAACCACCATCCGCGCACTCAGCTACGTACTCATCTTTTTCGGCGTCCTGCTCATCTGCTGGGTGCTGGCCAAAATCATACGCCAATTCCTGGAACTGGCCCTGCTCGGCTGGCTGGACCGTTCAGCAGGGGCGGTATTCGGCGCGGCCGAAGGGGCATTGCTGTGCCTGCTCCTGCTGCTCCTGTTGCAATCCTTCATGCCGGACGCCCAGTTCCTCCGCGATTCCCAGATCGTACCCCACGTGCAACCTGCCGTGGACAAACTGGCCGACTTCACGCCGTCTGACGTCCGTTCCACGCTTCGGGGGAAAGGCATAAACCTGCCGACTCCGGAAAGCATACGGGAAAAGGCCGACGCAGCTGTCGGCGTAATCGAGGAAACAGTCACCAACAACGGGGACCAGTAAACGGTCCCCTTTTCATTGCAATACCATTCGGAGAAAATACATGCCCAAAGAAAAGACCCACACCGCCTCTGCCGCACTGGCGGAACTGCAGGAAGTCATCGACACGCTCATCGGCCCGAACGGCTGCCCATGGGACAAGGAGCAGACCCCCACAAGCCTGTGTGATTATCTTGCCGAAGAAACCTTTGAGCTCATAGAAGGAATCCGCGCGAACGACACCCACGAGGCCATGGAGGAAATGGGCGATGTTCTTTTCCTGCTGCTGTTCATGGCAACGCTGTACAACAGGGACAAGGCCTTCTCCCTTGAGGAAAGCCTGCGTTACAGCGCGGCCAAGATGATCCGCCGCCACCCCCACGTGTTCGGCGACAAGCAGATCGAGGACATCAACCAGCTGTGGGATACCTGGGAAAGCATCAAGCGCGAAGAAAACAAGAACAAAGAAAAACAGGGCGTATTCGACTCCCTGCCCAAGGGCCTCCCTCCGCTGCTGCGCGCCTACCGCATCAACTCCAAGGCCGCGCGCAATAAGTTCACCTGGGAATCCGACGAGGCCGTTGAAGCCAAGCTGCGCGAGGAATGGGACGAATGGCAGCAGGCCATGGCCCAAGGCGATGAGGCTGCTTCCGAACAGGAATTCGGCGACTATCTGTTTACCCTTGTGGAACTGGGACGGCGCAAAGGCATCAAGGCCAACGCGGCCATCGACTTTGCCAACCAGAAATTCCTGAACCGGTTCACGGCCATGGAAGAACTGGCAGAAAAACGCGGCCAGAACATCAGCGACATGGACCTCGACCAGATGAACGCGCTCTGGGACGAAATCAAGGACTGAGTCCTTTAAACATCCGCAACACCACCTCACGAATACGGCCCGCCCGACATCATGACCGCGCGGGCCTTTTCTCTGTCGGGGATAAAGTTTTTCAAGAATCTGCCGATAGGACGGATAGGCGTTATTTCCGGCCTGCGACCGGGAGGGAAGACCATGAACGAACTCTCTATAGGGGCGAGTTCTCTGGGCAACGCCATGGATCAGCAGACCTTTGGCGCCCAGGTCGTCACCAAAACACTGGATTACATGAATAACAGCGGCAGCAGTCCTGCTCCGGTGGACAAGGCGTCCGCAGAGGGAGCACTGGTCAGCAAGACCCTGGATTACATGAACTCGGGCAGCGGGTCGGACAAGACCGGCATGGCCCAAAGCTACCAGTTTCAGAAAGACGTCCTCGGCTCGTATGCGGGCATGGGCGTCATCAACAACCTGACTATCTAGCAACGCCGGAAATAGCGCCATCACCTAGGTCTGCCCCGCTCCAAATTTGGAGCGGGGTTGCCCTCCCCGGCATCGCACCCCGCATTGTATCCCACACTTCCGGTTACGTGTTGACATGCGTCAATGTATCGATCCCTTTCTTGAAATAGCCTGACTCCATCGATACTCACCACGCTCATTCACAAGGAGAAACATCATGCAGTCACGCGGAAACACGAAACAGGAACAGAAAATCGATACGCTGGCAGACATCGTCGTTGCAGCCTGCCCGGAGCTGAGCAAACTTTCGGTCAAGGGTTCGTTCCGCTTCGGCATAACCGAGGCGCTCAAGGTCACCGGATTCGGCAAGTGGGAAGAAGTGGCGACACAATCGGCCGCCGGAAAGCAGCGCTTTTTCGATTCGCTGCTCGACAATGCAATGGCCCACATGCTCCGCATGGGATTTCCGACCGACCAACAGGACATTGTCCGAAAACGCCTCGTTAAAGAGAATCAGCGCTTCCTGAAACAATAAGAAAAGCCGCACGACCATATGGTCGTGCGGCCTTGAATCGTCAAATGGCGGCGGGAGTAGGATTCGAACCCACGGACCCCGTGAAGGGTCAACGGTTTTCAAGACCGCCTCCTTAAGCCGGACTCGGACATCCCGCCGCAATGCAGGGTGAAATACTTTGTACAGAAAGCCGCCCCTGTCAACCCTGCACCGGATTATTCTGCCCAAAACGGGCATCAACAGAAAAATCAATTGAAAATCAAACGCAACTAATAGCTCGACAACCTGTTCCTTCCTCGTCCCGCCAAGCAAATGAAAATGATACTGCAATTCATTGACACAGAAAAACACATACCGTATCTGTAAAAAATCGACACACATAAACCGGGAACATGCCATATGAAAATGCCACAGGACGTATTCATTGACTATCTGGCCGACAACAACCTCAAGATCACACCGCAACGCAGGCTGATTCTGGAAACGATTCTCAACCAAAAAGAACATCTGTCTTCGGAAGAGCTCTACGCCAAGGTCAAAAAAAAGGATGCCTCAGTCGGTCAGGCCACCATCTATCGCACACTGAAATTGCTGGTGGATGCAGACATTGTTGAGCCCCTCGACTTTGCCGACGGCGTGACACGCTATGAAGCATCATACGGAAAGGAACACCATGATCACCTGATCTGCACGGTTTGCAGCAAAAACATCGAAATCATGGATCCGCTCATTGAAAGACGCCAGGAAGAAATCGCCGAGAAGCACGGTTTCAAACTCTGCAGCCACAAAATGTACCTGTACGGCATCTGTGAGGAATGCAGGAACAAAAAGCTCTAGTATGAAAAGGCAGTACCCGGACTGCCTTGCACTACTTGCTGAACTTTGCCAGAAACCGCTCCAAAGCGGGAACACCGTCGACAACCCGCTTCCACTGTATGCGCCCTGAACCGTCGCCCATGCTTTCTCCCTGCGACGTGAATTGAATCCCCAAACCAAGCACGCCCTTCTCCTTGGAGTTGCGGCTTCGAATCGTGCCGATCACGGTCACGAAAAAAAACTGACGCGTGGCCGGGTCTTTTATGCTGACACGCATGACCAGCGGTTCATTGATGGCCAGCAACGGCAATCTCTTGGCCGGGTTATGCACAAACAGCCGAATGCCACCGGGTGAAATGTTGCCCACGGTCAAAAAAGGCCGGCCCTGATAGCGTGAAGGATCACTTACCGTGTAGATGTCCGGCCGCCGGGAAGTAAAATTCCGCCGCTTTGCGATATCCCACACCTTGACGCGTACCACGTCGGGCCGGTTGATCTTCTTGCGCACATGCTTGCGCCGAATGGTAAAACGGTAGCGCATGGGCGTGAGCAAATGCACACCCTTGAGCACGGTTCCCTTGCGCTCGAAATCCCGGACATAGGTGACAAAAGAATTAAACTTCTTGCCGGACAGACTGAACTGTTTGACAAAACAGATCACCCGCCTTCCCTTGAGATCAAGCCGGGTGGGGTCTGCCTTAACCACCTGCAACTCCATGCGGCCACCGAATACGGATTCAATTCGGGCATAGCATAGCTGCCGGCCAAGACGGCCTTCTTCCAACAAAATAACCTCGACCACCACCCCGCGTGAGACCAGGTAATTCTCAATGACTCCCTGCCGGCGGAAAAACACGAGCCGAGTAAAGGAACGAACCAGAAGAAACCACAGGAAACGTCGGTAGTACCAAAGCGCGGAAAGAATGACGACAGGTGCAACCACAAGAAGGATAAGCCCAAAGACCTGCACCACATCCAGCCTGCCGCTGCCGTGTGCAAACGTGTTCTGTACATTGAACAAAAAATCCGTCTTGGGATGAAATCCGGTCATGCCTCCACCAGGGGGAAAAAGTTGCAGCATTTTCTCAACACGAAAATATCATGCAAGAAAATATCCATTTACCCACATACCGCAAACCGCGAAACCGACGCAAGCAACACACGAATCATGAGGCGGCACTAACGGCCCGGCGCAGCTCGGCCGCGGCAGCAACCGGGTCGCATGCTCCGCAAATGGCCGAAACCACGGCAATGCCGTCCGCTCCGGCCCGAAGCACATCTTCTGCATTGCTTGGCCCCAACCCGCCAATACCCACAAGCGGCTTGGTGCTGGCCCTGCGCAGGCAACGCAGCCCCTCAAGCCCCCACGGATCACCCGTGTCCGTCTTGGTGCCGGTGGCAAATACCGGGCTGACTCCGAAATAATCCACATCCCACTGCTCGGCCTCGCGCGCCTGTTCCAAACTCTCCACGCTCAGGCCGATAATGGCCTCGGAACCGAGCATGCGCCGGGCATCCGCATACGGCATGTCTCGCTGGCCCACATGCACGCCGTCCGCGCCCACGGCCATGGCAACGTCAATGCGGTCGTTGATCAGCAAGGGAACGCCGACGGGCCGCACCACACGCAGCAGGGCTTGTGCCAATTCCACGAATTCACGCGTATCCGCATGCTTTTCGCGCAACTGAACCATGGTCACGCCTCCCTGCACGGCCTGCGCCACGACCTCCATGAGAGCACGGCCGCCGCACAAGGGACGGTCCGTCACCAGATAAACGGAATAATCGGGACGCATCAGGACTCCAGACGCATGTTCTTTTCGATCATTCCCGCGTCAAGAACGTACAGGGTGTCATACAAATGCAGTTGCAGCGTGCCCGGCCCCTGCGCCTTGGAAGCGGCAACGGCACCGGCCGCGTTCATAACGGCCATGGCATGCGCCGCAGCTTCGAATCCGTCCGGATTCACGCCCGCAAACGCCCCGCACAGTGCGCTGCACGTGCATCCAAGTCCTGTAACCAGCGGCATCATATCGCTGCCGCCATGGATGCGCACCAGCCGCTCTCCGTCCGTGACGATATCCACTTCGCCGCTGACCACAACCGTACATTTATTGGCTGCGGCGAGATTCCGGGCAGCCATCTCCGCGGCATCCGCTCCGTGTGTACTGTCCACCCCCTTGGCCCCGCCGGACTCACCGGCCAGGGTCATGATCTCGGAGGCGTTGCCGCGAATGATGGCGGGCTGGTATTTTTCCAGCATCATGACCGGCTGCTCGGTGCGCACCCGTGAAGCCCCGGCACCAACCGGGTCCAGCACCACGGGAACGCCGTTTTTATTGGCAGCGGCCCAAGCCACGGGCATGGCCTCAAGGTATGTGCGGGCCACGGTGCCGAGGTTGATGACCAACGCGTTGCTGAAACCCATAAGGTCTTCGACCTCCTCGACCGCATGGGTCATTATGGGCGAAGCACCCACAGCCAACAGAGCATTGGCCGTGGAATTGGTGACAACGTAGTTGGTGATGTTGGTCACAAGGGGCTTGGCCGCGCGAAGCCTGTCCAGATCAGTGACGACGCTTTCAAGGGTTATCATGGTTCTCCCGAATATACTTGATTGAATGAAAAGAATTTGCCGTGGTGTATAGAATAAAACTACCTGTTTGCCGAACAAGAATCAATTCATGCCGTCCGCGAAAAAAACAGGCAGCATGTTCGCAACAGAACAGACATGGACCGGTAACACACTGGAGAATATACTGGTGATACAAGCACGGAAACAATCATGACAAACAAAGGCTCTCCTCCCCACGGCGATACGGCCGCAAACAACTTTCTTTGGCTTGAATTCCTTTCCCTTTTCGGACTCGTTCCGGTCGCCTATGCCACAGGAATCATCCCGCTGCCCAGAATCCCCCTGCTTCTGGCCATCTTTCTCGGCTGCCTCGGCTACCTGCTAAAAAACAAACACTACGACAAAACAGAGCTGCTGAACGGCATCTCCGGCAACAGACAGGAAATCCGGGCGATGCTCCTGCGAGCCTGCCTCGTGGCCCTTGGCGCAGGGCTGCTGGTCATGGCCATGGAACCGGCTCAACTCTTCGGCTTTCCCCGGCAAAAGCCACTGTTATGGCTGGCCGTCATGATCCTGTATCCGCTTGTTTCCGCCTATCCCCAGGAACTCATCTACCGAGCCTTTCTGTTCCACCGCTACCGACCCATTTTGAAATCCGAAACAGCCACCATGTGGGCCAGCATCCTCGCCTTCGCCTTCCTGCACATCATCTTCGGCAATTGGCTGGCTGTGGCGCTGACCATCCCGGCAGGCTATCTTTTTGCACGCGTATACGTGAAAACCGGCTCGCTGCTCATGGCCTCCATCGAACATGCCCTGTACGGATGCATCATCTTCACGGTGGGCCTCGGCAAATATTTCTACTCACCCTCATGACAACAGCCTGAACAGGAAAAACCAAAACAGTTGCAAGTCCATCGCGATGGACCTACAAGGTCCGCCTGTTCCAAAACAATCCCATAACCGTACCATCCCGGCGCAACGCCCTGGCCGACATTTGCCATTACAACAGATCGGAGGCTATCATTCACGGGTTCGGCAACAAAAAAAGCGAAAAAGGAATCATGAATGCCCGACAAAGGCAACGAACATACCATCAAATCCATTGACGAATACCTGTCCGGCTACCTTGCCCTGCTGCCCGGACTGGTCTGGCGTATCGACATCGTGGGCAATGAAATCACCTTTCTGAACACACACGCCATCCCCTCTCTCGGGGAGCGGGCAAAGGCCGTGCTGCAAAACCCGCAGCAGGCACGCCACATGATCCAGGCCGAAGACAGGGCCGACTTCGAGTCCTGCTACCGGCAAATCAGAAACCGCAAAGCCTGCGCCTGCATGTTCCGCATGCGCCTTGAAAACGACTCCTATGGATGGTTCAAAATGATGGCCATGCCGGACCCGGAGTGTCCCACCTGTTCCATCGGCCTGCTCATGGACATATCCCACCAGGTTTCCAGCATCCTTTCCTCGGAAGGACGCCCACCGCTCTGCGACAGGCTTGAAATCCAGGAAGATCCGGCCCTGCTGATCAGCTTTGACGACCGAACCGTCTTCATGGCCAACGCGGCTGCGCGCAAGCTTCTTCAATACGACAAAACACAGATAACCAAACTGGATACCCGGCAATTATTCGGCGACAATGCCGAAAACAAAATGTTCGAGATATACGAGAATCTGATTTTCTCGGACAACTGGACTGGCGAACTCAACGTGCGGGACAAAATAGGCAGGGCCCACCAATGTACGGCACGAATCAAGGCTGTTTCCCGCAATGAACAGAAACTGCTCTGGGTGACGCTGGTGCATCGCAACAACTGCACGGCCTGCAAGGGAGTTCCGGTACGCGGCAACGAGAGCGTGCCGAGCAAAACAGTACGGACGGCCATGAAAAAAAGCAAAACCGTCAAGGAACTGCTGGCCGCAATGCTCGACGCGCTCCCGGAATCGTCACCCACCAGCGGCATCATGCTCTCGCATATATCCATCGACAAAAACGAAGTGGCCGTCACCGGCATCGGTGAACCCTTTGAAACCGTCCCCGAAAACCGTACTCACCCTTACGAAGGCTCCATTGCCGAAAATATCGTACGCTTCAACCTGGACAGACACGTGGTCATGGAGACCTCCAAAAGCATCAAGCCCATCGACTGGGCGCTGTTCATCCCCCGCGGCATTCAATCCTATTATGCGCATCCCTTCTTCACGGACGGCGTTCTGACCGACGTGCTCATATTCTGTTCCAGCTCCGGCGGCAGCTATGATCCTGATGCGGATGCTCCGCTCAAGGGCCTGTACCCGGATTTTCTGTCCAACCTGACCCGCTGCAGGAAGAAACCAGGCGCATAGCTGGTCCAACCACTACGAAAACTCGCCAAAGGCACGCATCCCTAGCGGGAACGTGCCTTTTTTTCGTTCTCCGTCCGCAAACAGGACCATCCAGCACTACAACATTTTGTTTTTATTAGTAATTATTACAAACAGGCTCAACAACCCCATCCACACCACCCCATTCTGGTTGGACCAGTTTATGTTCTTTTTTTCTCGAAAGACTTGCCCACCCCCTTTCAACTCCATAAAAACAGAAAAAATCAACCTGAACAAAAAACCATGCAAATCTGGTTGGACCAGCTATGAGACACACGCAACGACCCATCCTGTGTCAGAAAATGACCACCATGTTCAAACAGGCATCCTTTTCCGTGGGTGACAGACTTCCCGGAGAACGTCGACTTGCAACCATGTTCGACACCAGCCGAAACACCATCCGCGAAGTGCTGTGCAACCTCGAGACCATGGGCTATGTGGAAATCCGCCAAAAAAGCGGATGCTACCTGAAAAGCAAGGAAGGCCGGGTCAACTGGGAAATGCTGCGCAACAGGCACTCGTCCGCCGCAACGCGCCAATTGCTGGAAACCCTCTCCTTTGTTGCCCCAAAACTCGCCCGAACCGAGTCGGTGCACCTGAGCCTTGCGGACATTGCCAAGCTGGAGGCATCCACGGCCAAACTCGGCGAGGCTATCGTCAACTTCGATATCAGCGCGGTCAGCTGTGAATACGTTTCCTTTTTCCGGATTCTGGCCGAAGTTTCCGGCAACGACTATCTCATCCTGCTGCTCAAGGAACTCTTTGCGGCAGCCAAAAATCTGGAACATGCCGGGACCGGCCTTTCCGAAGTGCAGGCCGATTCCCTGTTCGCCTATCATGTGGAGCTGTTCAACGCCCTGAAGGCCGGCCATTCCCGGGAGGCGGAACAGCTGACAGAGCAATGCATGCAGGCATTTTCACAACTGGTACTGCCGGACTGACCTCAAGCCGGAACAACAAGACAGAATGGAACGAAGAGCATTTTTCCGCCGGTTCATCCCCGGTTCGGACAGGCCTGCCCACGCCCGAAAAGCGTGTGACGCAACAGGGGAACCTGAACAGGAACCCCTGACTGAAAACGAGCTTTTCATGCGGGCAATGGCCATGGGAATCGATCCGGCAACGGTTACGCCCGGGCAATTGGAAGCACTGGTTTCGGACGCGAAGCCGACCTCGACAACACTCAAGAAAGAGCATGTGGACGCCGAGGACTGATCATCCTCGTCGCTGCAAACGTGTGGAAGGAGCAACAACTATGGACACCAGTAGCTTCAGCTACCTAGAGAGCCGAAAGCTGGTCAAACGCTGGAACGGCCCCATTCCGGCCCTGATCAACACTTTCCTGATCCTGGCGTTTTTCTATGTGACCTGGTGGATATTCCAGGATCCGCGCGGCCTGATGCGCATGTACACCCCCTATGTGGGGTACATGGTCTGCCGTTGGCTGCTGATCATCTTCATCTGGCTTGCCTACATTTTCGATTACTGGCCATTCAAACGGACATGGCTGAACAAGACACACCCGCTCATCAAGGGCGCGGTACTGACGCTTGTCAGCGTTGCGGCCATGGTCCTGCTGATCAAGGGCTTCTTTGTCGAAATCCTCGGCAACTACGGCATTGCCTACTTCAACCCCGACCGCCTCATAGAAATGGGAATCACCGATTTCTATTCCATCGAGTATGCGGCCGAGGCCATCATGATGTTCGCGGCAATCGCCTCATGGCTCGCCCCCAGCTGGGTGGTGGCCTGCGAAAACGCCCCGTGGCAGAAACTCGGGCAGCCCGCCCGCGGCATCACCATTGTGGTGGTCACCTTCTTCATCAGCATGATCGTGTATTTCGTGACCATGCATTCGCACATGGCCATTCTCTTCTACCCCTGGCAGAAGTACACGGCCATTTGCCCGCCCTATTGGGAACAATTCGCCAACACGGTTTCCGGCAACTTCCACATTGCGTGGATCATGTGCTGCACGGTCGTTGTCTGGCAGTTTGAAACCATCTGGGAACGCTATCCCTTCAACCTCATCAAAAACGACACCCTGCGCCGCGTGGCCTCCTTCTTCGGCATCATCGGCATTGCGCTGGCCCTGTGCTTCTTCCTGTTCTATGCACAGGATCTGGTCTGGGGTGAGACAATCCGCGGTACACGCCGCCTGATGGCTCCGGACTGGCGCTGGCTGCACGTGGGCGAAATGGCCATCTTCTGGCTGCTGCCCACCCTGTACCTGAACTTCTACTGCGGCAACTGGCCCACCAAGTTCAGCAGGCCCGTCAACGTGTGCATCCGCACCATACTGACCGCAGCCATGGCTGTGGTGGTCTACGTGATCTACTACAAGACCTCCCACCTGTTCCTGGGTACCCAGAAGGGATTCTCGCATCCCCAGCAGTTCCCCATGATTCCCATGATCTGGCTCATCAACATCTTCCTGATCAACGTCTGGTTCATGGACGGCTGGCCGGGATGGAAAGCCATTCCCAAAACCGAAGAGGAACTGGCCGAAGTGCATGAGGAAATCGTGGCCTCGGACGTCAAATGGACCCCGGGCATTGCCAAGGGACTGGCCGTGGGCGTCGTGGCAGGGCTGATACTCTATCTGGTGGTCATCAACGTTCTGCCCTGGATTGGCGCAAACGTGAACATCATCAAGTAACTGCCCGGAACAAGGAGATAAAAAATGAGCAACGATACAAAAAACGTAAGCAGGCGCGACTTCGTCAAGGGCGCTGCCACCGGTCTGGTTGCGGGCGCCTTTGCCGGCATGGGCATGTACTCGTACAGCCCGTGGGCATATGACCGCATGCCCGATGTCGAACGCAAGCAACATGACTTCGGCTCCTGCCGCAGCGTGCGCATCACCAACATCTCGGAAACGAGCTGGTTCAACAACGCGCACCTGATCGGCGATATCCACGAAGCCGGCGGGCTGCTGGTCAACCAGTACACCCTGAACTGGGCCCCCTTCGGCAACGGCAAGGGATCGGCACAGGGGGCCTATGAAGAAGGCATCGGAAGCATCAAGGACCTGTTGCCCCACGACATTGAAAAGGCATGGGAAATCCAGAAGAAGCTGTCCCTGCACCCGGAGAACCCGGGCGGCTATTCCTGCCTCATCGAGGTGGAAGCACTGGACGGCACCATCCACAAGTACCTGCTGGACACCGGCTGGTCATACTCCTGGATGAACGACTGCTTCAAGCGCGAAGGCATCGACCAGATGCTGCGCGATCAGGAAATCGAGGCGCTGTTCATCTCCCATGAGCACTGGGACCACTTCTGGGGCCTGCCCGTTACCGTGAAATACGACAACCGCATTCCCCTGTATGTGCACGACGGCTTCTATGACGAAGGACTGCAATACATCAAGGACTGCGGCTACAAGGGCGACCTGACCATCGTGGACAAGCCGGTCACGCCGATCATCCCCGGCATGGCCCTGCTCAAGTTCGACGTGCCCATCATCAACCGCGTGTTCGGTGAAACCTCGCTGGCATTCAACATCAAGGACAAGGGCCTCGTGCTCATTTCCGGTTGCTGCCATCAGGGCATCCTGAAATTCGCGGACTTCGCCTTCGCGAACCTGAAGTACGACAACGACAAGTTCTACGGCATCTACGGCGGTCTGCACATCTCGCCTTTCGAGGACTGGGACCCCAAGTACGACGACCTTGTCATCTCGCTGGGCCAGTGGGGCTTCGAACGCATCGGCTGCAACCACTGCACCGGGCACCTCACCGCAAAGAAGTTCATCGAGGCTGGCTACCCCGTGGTGCGCGGCACTGCGCGGTTCCGTTCCGCCTCCAAGGACTATCTCGGCAACGGAGACAAGATCAACTTCGGCTGCTAGCCGCCTGATCACTCTGAATACCCCGGCCCGCCTTCGGGCGGGCCGGGCAAACAAACCGGAAGCACGAACAATGAATCTTTCAGCGATCCTCCCCGTCCAACGCCGCAAGGACCATCCGGTCAACATGCCGGACCTGCTCATGAACTGCGTTCTGGCCGCATCCCAGCACGACACCTTCAAACGCCTCGTAGGCTGGAAAGGCATGTCCGTATGCGCCCGTGGCCTTCAGGGGTGGACCGCAAAACTCAAAACCCGTCCCGGCGTGTACGGCCTGTGCACGGCACAAAACCACAAAGACGAATCCGGGCACCACGCCGACATCGGTCTGTACTACTTTCCCTCGCCGGACGAGGAACTGCTGGAAACCATGTCGCTTGCCGCAAACCACGCGGCCGTGCAGGACGACTATCTGGACAGCGTGCGCACATTCTCCGGCAACCGCGGCTGGGCCGCCCCGTTTCGCATGGGCACACTGAAATTTACGCTGGCTGCTGACGAATCTGCCCTGACCCTGACCCTTGTGGCCGACGACAGAAGGCTGAGCATCGCACAAGACGGCGTCGCCACCCAAGACGGCCAATGGGTCATCCAGCCCGGTCAAGCCGAAGAGGACATCCCTGCCCGCGCAATCGCCATGGAGCTGACAAAGGCTCTGGCCGCCGCCGTGGCCAACAGCGTTGAAGCACCGACCATCCGCTATGACCAGTGGCAGGCCGCGGGGCAGGCCGTCTGCTACAACGCACAGGGCAAACAATCTTTCATCGACCGGGGAATCACTACCGTCACCGATTCCTTTGCCTGGGGGGAAGGCAATGCCGCTCGCGGCCTTGTCTCCCCCCCCTCCTCCTTTGCCGCGCACCTTTCCTGCGGCCCGGAAGACACGGCCCACATGCCCGGGGACATTGCCGAAGCCATGCTCTGGAAAACCCATGACCTCATGGCGCTGAACAACGACGACACATACGCATACGCTTTTGACGACCGCCCCGGACTGATCGTGCTGAGCGGCTTTCTCGGCTCGGGCAAGACCACCTTCCTCAACCAGTTGCTGGAATACCACGCGTCCCGCGACGAGCTGGTGGCCATCATCCAGAACGAAGTCGGACAGACCGGCGTGGACGGCAAGCTGCTGGAAGGCGACGAATCCATCGTGGAGCTGGACGAAGGCTGCGTCTGCTGCACGCTGGCAGGCAGCATCTCCCGCGGGGTGGAACAACTGCGGGCGCGCTTCAACCCCAAAGTCATCGTGCTGGAAACAACCGGGCTGGCCAACCCCTTCAACATTCTGGGCGAGCTGGACAAGCTGCGTCCGCTCGCGCGGTTGGACTCCATCACCACATTGGTGGATGCGGCCAACGCCCTCGATCTTCTTTCCGAAAGCGACATCGCCCGCAACCAAATCGAGGCTGCTGACATCGTGCTGCTCAACAAGTGCGACCTCGTCTCCGAAGACCACCTCGAAACCCTTGGCAAAACCCTTCGTTCCCTGAATAAACGGGCCGCGCTGGTGCAGACCGAACACGGGGCCGTCAACCCCGGCATTCTTTACGACACCGACACCCTCAAGCAAAGCATTCCCGGACTCCTTCCATCCGTTCCGCAAAAACCCCACCATGACCACACCATGGAAGGATACACGTCCCGACGCTTTGCGTTTTCCAATCCCTTGAGCCGCGAAGACCTCATCCGGACATTGAAACACCTCCCCCCGGAGGTCTTCCGGCTCAAGGGCATTGTGGGAATCAGCGACACAAACGAGGCCGAGGTGGTGCAATACGTTGCCGGCCGATACGAATTCTCCCGGCTGGGCAACGACTTTGACGACGACTACTTTCTGGTGGCCATCGGTCGGGACATGAACCTCTCCACGCTGGAAAATCTGGCCGGAGCCCAATCATGAACCTCATACATCAGGGCGGGTTCATGATGTGGCCGTTGCTGGCCCTTTCCATTGCCGCCCTCGCGGTCATGGTCGAACGCTTCATAACCCTGACCACCACGCGTTTCCCGGACGAGGACACGCTGAGGCAGGCGTTCAAACTGGCACACATCGGCAAAACCGATGAAGCAGCGTCCATGGCTGCAGATGCGGCCCCGGCGTACAGGAAATTCTTTGCGGCCCTGTTCGACAACATTACGCCCGAACTCCACGAACAGCATATCACGCAGGCCGGGGAAGAAGCACTGTTCTCGCTTTCGCGGCGTCTGGATTTTCTGGCCACGGTGGCCGCTGCCGCCCCGCTCATGGGCCTGCTGGGAACGGTCATCGGCATGATCAACGCATTTTCGCGCCTGGCATCGTCCGGTTCCGTGGACATCACCATGCTTTCGGGCGGCATCTGGCAGGCCCTGCTGACCACGGCAGCCGGGCTGTCCATAGCCATTCCCGCCCTGCTGGCACATCGGCTTTTCTGCCGTATGCACGCCAAGGCCGCGTTCACGCTCCAGAAAGCCGCCGTGGATTACCTGACCACGACCGGAACGCAGGAACCGAAACCATGATTTCCCTGCACAAAAACACCCCGGCTCCGGCCACTCCGGACATAACTCCCCTGCTGGACGTGGTCTTCATCCTGCTCATCTTTTTCGTTGTTTCGGCCGTGTTCACGGCCCGGGGCCTGACCATGGACCTGCCCGAGGCACAGACCGCCAAGCCCATCGCCCAGAAATCCCTGCGCATCGAACTGCTGCCCGACGGCAAACTCCTCTACGACGGCCAGCCCGCTACTCTTCTGGACATTTCCCACAAGCTCACCGACGCAGCAGCACTACCCGTTTCCCGTCAACCGGAATGCATCATGCTCAAATCCGCACCCAACGTACGCGTGAAGCGGTTCGTGGGCATGGTGGACATGGTGCGTCGGCACGGATTCAACAATCTGGTCATAGCAACGGCCGCCAGGCAACCGGAGCCCGCACACAAAGCAGCGCAATAGTCATGAAAAACCTTCTGGCCGCCAGCATCGCGTTCTCCCTGTTCGCGCATTTCATCCTTCTCGAAGCCCACTGGACTCCGTCGACCTCGCCCGGCACCGGGCAAACCGTCATCCCCATTTCGCTTGAATCGCCGGGCAGCCCGCAATCGGACCCCTCGTCCATGCACAGCGCCCCAACGCCGGAGCAGGAAGCAGGACAAGGTGCTGACGCCTTCAAGCGCAAACAGCAGGCCGCCCTGAAACGATTCCTGAAGGCCGTTCGCAAAGCCATAGAATCAAAGAAATTTGATTCCGCTACGGGCATCTCATCATCCATGATCGGCAATGCGGTCTGCGCATTCACCATTCTCGAAAACGATAGCTTTGCCGGAGTGCGGCTGGTGCGCACGTCCGGCAATGCAAAACTGGATCGGGCCGCGCTCACGGCCATACGGCTGGCAAGCGGCGCGACACACAGACCAAAGATCATCGGAACGGGTCACATCCCGCTGACCCTGACCGTCAAATATCAATACGGCATGTGACGCTTCCGGTGGGGGGAGAAGAAAATGCCGCCTTTTATGCAAACCGGAAACACCACCGGACAATCGGGAGGATAACCACATGAAAAGCAAGCTGTTTCAAAAACTGGCGGCACGGTACATCGCCTGTGTCTTTGTCCTGCTCTTTACGGTCATGACCGCTTTCGGGTTCTACCTGCACGGCACGCAGGTGCAAAACGAAAAAAGCAAAAGCGCGGCCAGCACCCAAACAACCCTCAAAAACATTTCCCTCGCGCTGGAGGAATGGATCGACGGGCAAACCAAGCTGGCACGACAGCTGGCCCACAACGCGGACGTCATTGCGGCCTGTGCACACCCCACGGATACGGCGGTTGTGGCGACGGCGCAGCAATACCTGCAAAAAATCCACGATATATACGGCTATTATGAAAACATCCCGCTGGCCGTGCACACGCCGGACGGAAATGCCGTCACCCTTTTTTCCGGCGGGAAAATGAAAACCGTGAAAGACGGCACATTCTTCTCGGACACGGTGAATGGTAAAACCATCGGCAAGGGCGGCATCCAACTGAGCTACATCAAGGCCTCGCGTGAAGGAAAAGCGTATTTCATCAGCCAGGTCTACCCCAGCCTTCTGCGCGGTAATCCCATATTCGTGATCGCGGCTCCGGTATATGACGCGGGCAGGCATGTGGGCACGGTCATTCTTGCACCGCAGATGGACTACTTTACCGACATGTTCATCAAGAAGACCCGCATCGGCAAAACCGGCCACATCTTTTTCGTGGACGACCGGGGCATGTTCATAGCCCACAAGGACAAAAGAAACATCCTGAACACCAATGCTGGGCAAGGTGATTACCTCAAACGCATCGTCAACAAGGACACGCAATTCACCGAAACGGACAGCAAAGGCCACACGATTCGGTATCTTTGCCGCAACGTGAACATCCCGGCCCAAAACATCATGCACGACTGGACGCTCTGCGCCGCGCAGGACCAAAAGGAAATCATTGCCGAAGCCGACGATTTCGCCCGGCTCCTCGGCTACGGCGGTGGCGTTCTGTTGCTGGTTCTGGCCGGAGCGCTCTATCTGCTGACCCGCTATCTGGTGACCCGGCCGCTGGCTCAGGTGGTACGCTACGCCCGTGATATCGAACAGGGCAACACGGACTCGGAACTCACCCTGCGCCGCAAGGATGAAATCGGCGTGCTTGCCGAAACCCTGCGCAACATGACCGTGCACATGATCGGACGGCTGCGGGAGGAAAAAGCCTTTACCCAAGGCATTCTTGACGGCATCCGCAATCCCTTTGCCGTGGTGGACACCGAACTTAAGATGCACACGTGCAGCCAGAGCATGCTGGCAACAACGGGCCGTTCCGGAAAACCGGACGATTACAAGGGCATGGGCGTGGCCGAATTTCTATTCTCAGACAAGACCCGCCACGTGGTGCTGGAAGACGTTCTTGCGGACGGCCAGCCCCGCCACAATCTGCCCCTCGACTACACCAACTCCAAGGGCGAAGCCTTTGAAATGCTCATCGACGTGGACATTGTTCGCGATGTCGGCGGCAACATCCTCGGCGGCATCACCTTCTGGAACGACGTCACCGAGCTGAAAAAACGCCAAAGGGCCATCGAGGGACAAAAGAACCGCATCGAAGAGGCCGCGTATCAGGCCAAACAGGTCTCGTCCGGCACCGAAACCATCGTGCGCACGCTGACCAATGATCTGGCAACCTCCAGCCAGCGAACCGAGCAGCAAAAGGGACGTCTGCTGGAAACCGTGACCGCCGTGGACGAACTCAGCGCCACCATTCAGGAGATCGCGCGCAACACCGCAGAAACGGCCCGCAACGCGCAGGATACGCGCCAAAAGGCCGACGACGGCGTAAACGTTGTGCGCAACTCCATGCAGTCCATACTGGCGTTGCAGGAACAGGTGGCGGTGATGCAAAACGATCTGGACCAACTGAACAAACAGGCCGAAGGCATCGGCAGCGTCATCGAGATCATCAACGACATCGCGGACCAGACCAACCTGCTGGCCCTGAACGCGGCCATTGAAGCGGCCCGTGCAGGAGAAGCCGGACGCGGTTTCTCTGTTGTGGCGGACGAAGTACGCAAACTCGCGGAAAAAACCATGACCGCCACCAGTGAAGTGGAACAGGCCATAGCCGCCATCCAGCGCGGAACCCACAAGTGCACGGATTCCATTGCCAATATCGACGCCGAGGCCACCCAAAGCGTGACCAGCTCAAAACAAACCGACGCGGCTCTTGCGGAAATCGCAACCATGGCCGAAACCACCAGCGCCATGATCGACAGCATTGCCACGGCGGCCGAACAGCAATCCGCAGCCACTGAGCAGATAGCCCAGACAGCCGCCGAAGTGGGAGCCATTGCCGAGGAAACGCATCTGGCCATGCAGCAATCCGAAAAAAACGTACAGGACGTGGAAGACTCCTTCCACCAGCTGCACGGGTTGATCACCAGTATGCACTAAAACCCATGCCCGACATATGTCATGACAAAGGCCCCGAAAGGGGCCTTTTTTTATTGGGAAAAAGAGGATTCCGCCTGCAGCGGAATGGGATGGATGATTTCGCCTCCGGCGGCTCAAGGCCATGGGCCTTGAGAATCCTTTCTCCGCGCCTATCGGCGCGGGGTGGGGAAACAAAAAATAAACAAAGCATACAATAAAGACTTATTTCATCATTTAATATATATTCTGATTTAATCAATAAATACGGCCAACATAAAGGAGAATTAGCATGTCATTACGGGACCTTACAGACTCAAAAGCTGTAGAAAAAGCCATTGAGGAATACGATAAAATCGGCAGAAAAGAATTTCTTAAAAAATACGGCTTTGGAAAAACAAAAGAATACTTCTTGATCTACAAGAACAAACGTTATGATTCAAAAGCCATCGTAGGTGCTGCTTACAAATATCAATTTCCCCACAAACCGCTTTTAACATGGAAAGAATTTTCCGGCGGTAAAACAGGAGCTGCTAAAAGACTCCGAGACTTAGGGTTTAACTGTCCATTTCCTTCAAAATAGCTCAGCATATGCGGTCCCAAAAAAGGGCTTGCGATCTTCATCGCAAGCCCTTTTGAAATATATGGCGGAGAAGGGGGGGATTTGAACCCCCGAATGAGTTTCCCCATTACACGCTTAGCAGGAATAACCTACAACACTGAGAATGTATAAATAGCGTGATTTTAGATCATTACAAGATTCAAAATGCGCAGAGCTGAGCTCAAAGACCTACTTCTGAGAGGCTTAGCACGCATGAAGCACGCATCCTAAAAATTCCGCTCTAGTGCTCATCGAACAATGACCCCTGTTGCTGGGGCGGAGTATGGCGCTTAACTCTAAGTACTTCATAATCAGTCTTAAGAGTCCCTTTTTCTATTCGCTGGATGACCCTCAACCGAACGGCAAGAATGCTCCCTTTTCCAAAAAGTTCCTTGCTCTCCGAAATCCTTTTTTGGAACACACCATCTTTAACCGTTGCGTTGAAAGTTGTTCTCCCATCAGAAAACCTCCACTTATACTTCTCTTCAAACTGGGGGGTAACAACAGTTAAAAATTCCTCCCTCTCATCTTCTAAAATATCCTCATCACTAGGTGGTGGCGGATAATAATACTCTGCTTCTTTCTTGGTAACGGTTATGGGCTCCTCACCTTCGCCCGAAATAGATGAGGTATCAATCCCATCACTTTCCAAGGGGCGACCAATTATTTTGTAAAGCAAGGCTCTAATCTTAAAATTTTTGAGCAAAACAACAACGCTAGAATCAACTGTCCTTTCATCTCCATCAGGTGTTCGAATTACAACTTCATTGCCCTTTTTTTCAGTTTGATACCTTCGCCCTTTAAGCCACTTAAGAGCTTTTGTAGCTCCCTTAATACTCTTCCACAGCATTTTAGCGGTAAACCCTGGATCATCTACCGCCAAATCAATTAATGGTTGTGCCTTTTCGATAATTTCAGCGATAAACCCCAAGTCAATTGACTTTTTTTTAATCGCACTCCTGATCCGAATTGAAGAGGAAACTTGATTATCTGTCAGCACCTTACTTGCTTCAGCGAAAACTGCCCCGATAGCATCAATAGCTGGGGCCACATCTTTTGCCTCCATCTCACCATTTACAATGGCAGTGCCAGCGTACCTAAGAGAGAATAACTGCGTGCTCATCGAATCTCCTTATGCGAAGCGTGCTCCAATATTTACAATACCCTATACAATAAGATCTACAACACCGCAAACAGCCTTTGATATTGTCTGCAATAACAGGACAAAAAGGTAGGAAATACTAGGGCTACACACGCTAATTTCACGCATTAGCACGCATGAGGGCACGCATGACAAGGCAAAAAGGGCGTACCACAAATACCAAAAGGGCTTGCGATTTTCATCGCAAGCCCTTTCGAAATATGGCGGAGAAGGGGGGATTTGAACCCCCGAATGAGTTTCCCCATTACACGCTTAGCAGGCGTGCGCCTTCAGCCAGCTCGGCCACTTCTCCGCTTGTCGGCGTTTGTTACGCGCCAAGGAAAAAGCGTCTACATCGTCACACCTTGGATGTCAAGGTGGTCCGTGCTTCCGCCCTATTTTTTCCGTGTTTTTTCCTGCTGCTGTCGCTTTTCCCAATGGTCGCGACGAACTTTTTCCTGAATCTTCACGTGGGACCGTTTCTTGGCCGATCCAAGGTCCTTGCCCGGCCCGGCCTTGCCGATGGCCGAGATGCCCCTGCGCTTCTCCCATTCCTTCTTGTCGTGGCTGGAACGGAAGATCAGGTTGATGGGCGCGCCCGCAATGGAAAACATCTTGCGCAACTGGTTTTCCAGATACCGCTCGTAGGACGACTTGATCAGGGTATGGTCGTTGACGAAAAACACGAAGGTCAGCACGTTCTCGTCCCCGGCCTGCGTCATGTAGAAGAATTTGGCGCGGCGGCGTTTGACCACCGGGGGCTGGTGCTTCTGGATGGCCAGATGCATGGCCCGGTTCAGTTCGCCGGTGCCCACGCGGGTCTTGCCTTCCTGCACGATCTTCTCGGCAGCGGGAAGCAGCTTTTTCAGACCCACGCCCTTGAGCGTGGAGGTCTTGATGACCGGCACATGCGGCACGATGCGCAATTCATGCTCGAACCCGCGCATGACAAAATCGGTTTCGTCGCGGTCCACGAGGTCGATCTTGTTCACGGCCACAAGGAAAGGCACCTTTTCGCGGGCCAAAAATTCGATGAGCCGCTTGTCCTGACGCCCCACGCCCAGCGTGGCGTCGATGACCAGAATGGTCACCTCGGAACGGCGGCTGTTCTTGAGCGCACGCAACACGCTGAGACGCTCCAGCGAGTCGGTGATGTTGGCCCGCCTGCGTACCCCGGCCGTGTCCACGAACGTATAGCGTTTGCCGCGAATTTCCGCGGTCACGTCGATGCTGTCACGGGTGGTCCCGGCCACATCGCTGACGATGAGTCTGTCCTTGCCCATGAGCGCGTTGACCATGCTGGACTTGCCCGCGTTGGGCCTGCCGAGCATGGAGACCCGCAGGCCCCGGTCAATGCCGTCGTCCTGCTCTTCGGGCAGGTTCAGGTCGCGGACCATGCGCCGCACCGTGTCGCGCACCTCGGGCAGGTTGTAGCCGTGCGCCGCGGAAACAGGCATCATCTCCAGTCCGAGCCGGTAGAAATCGCCAAGGGCTTCGGCCTCGGTCTCGTAACCGTCCACCTTGTTGACCAGCATGAGCACGGGCTTGTCGCTTCTGCGAATGTATTCGGCGGCCTGCATGTCCAGCGGAGTCAGGCCGGACTTGCCGTCCACCACGAAGATGATGGCGTGCGCTTCTTCAAGGGCCTCACGGGCCTGCTCGAAAATCTCGTCCTCGAAATCCTTGGAAAGCTCGGGAATGGCCTCGCTTTCCAGCACCATACCGCCGGTATCCACCAACGAAAACTGCACATCCTTGAGCGTGCATTCGCCGTAGATGCGGTCGCGGGTAACGCCGGGCATGTCGTGGGTAATGGCCTGCGAACGTCGCAACAGGCGATTGAACAATGTTGATTTGCCCACATTGGGGCGGCCGATCAGGGCAACGATGGGGAGCATGAAGCCTCCGTTTGCGAAAAACAATGAAAAGACACCCGTGGAAATGATGTCCAATCACCCTTCCCCGCACCTTCCCCGCACCATCACGGCAAGGCCGTGACCGAACAAAAGAAGGCGGTATGTCGTACAACTGTTGTAAGAAAATTCTCACCGCGCCAACCATGGGCGGAAGGCGCGGTGATTATCGTAATTGCTTTCGGTTGTCGAGTCCATTGCCGTGTTCCGGCCCGAATATGAACGCGAAGGCCCGATTTTCTACCGGAACAGCTCGGCAATGGCCTCGTCGTAAGGCGCGGTGAGCACGCCCTTTTCCGTAATGATTCCGGCAATGAGTTCGTTGGGCGTGGGGTCAAAGGCCAGATTGTAAACCTCCACGCCGTCCGGGGTGATCTGGTGATCGCCCACGTGCGTGACTTCGCGCGGATCGCGGTCCTCAATGGGCACATCGTCGCCGGTGGGCGTTTCCGGGTCGATGGTATAGACCGGAGCGGCCACGTAAAAGGGAATGCCGAATTCACGGGCCAGCAGGGCCACGCCATAAGTTCCGATCTTGTTCACGGCATCGCCGTTGGCCGCAATGCGGTCCGCGCCCACAACCACCTTGTCCACCAGCCCCTTTTTCATGAGCAGGGCGCAGGCGTTGTCGCAGGCCACTTTGACCTCGATGCCGTCGCGGTGCAGCTCATAGGCTGTCAGCCGCGCTCCCTGCAGGAACGGGCGTGTCTCGTTGGCAATGACCTTGATCTTCTTGCCCTGATCCACAGCCCCGCGAATCACGCCCAGCGCCGTGCCGTACCCGGCCGTGGCCAAAGCTCCGGCATTGCAGTGGGTCATGACCGTGTCGCCGTCGTCCATGAGCTCGCCGCCGAACTTGCCGATCAGTTCGCACATCCTGATGTCGCCCGCGTGGATTTCCTTGGCGCGCGCCAGCCATGTGGAGCACAGATCCTCAAGGGAAACGTCTCCGGCGGCATCCCAGATGCCACGCATTTCGCGCACGGCCCAACGCAGGTTCACGGCCGTGGGGCGGGCGTTCTCAATCTTGTCCAGCAGACCGCGCAGGTTCTCTTTCCAGTCCCCGTCCATGCCTTGGGCCTCGCGGGCGGCCAGATAGCAGCCGTAGGCGGCGGTCACGCCGATGGCGGGCGCACCGCGCACCACCATGACCACCAGCGCAAAGCAGATGTCTTCGGTGGTCTTGCAGTCGAACCAGTCCTCGCGGCCCGGCAGGTAACGCTGGTCCAGCAGGACAAGGGCGTCCTTTTCCGATGAAAATTGAATATGTTCGGTCATGTATGCTCTCCCCTGAAGCGGCGCACCACCGAAGCGGGGCCGCGTTGAAAAAAAGTCGGGGAAGAACCGCTTGATTCTTCCCCGCCCTGTCAGGACAATTTTTTCTGGATAAGCTGGGTGACCACGCCGGGGTTGGCCTGCCCCTTGGTCTTGCGCATGATCTGGCCCATGAAGAAACTCATGAGCTTCTTCTTGCCACCCTTGAAGGCTTCCACCTCGCCCGGGTTCTCGGCCAGTACCTCGTCCACCACGGATTCCAGCGCAGAAGTGTCGGAAACCTGCACCAATCCCTTGGCCTTGACGTGCTCCTCCGGGTCGTCGCCGGATTCGCACAGGTCGCGGAAAACGTTCTTGCCGATCTTGTTGGAAATGGTGCCGTCGTCCACAAGGCGCACCAGCGAGGCAAGGGATTCGGGCGTCAGTTTGCAGTCGGCCACGGCAACGCCGTCGTCGTGCAGATACGGCAGCAGTTCGCCGATGATCCAGTTGCCCACCTTTTTTGCCTCGCCCGCGTAGGCCTTGGCAGCGGCCTCGAAATACTCGGCAACGGCCAGTTCCGAGGCGATAAGCGCGGCATCGTCTTCGGACAGATTGAAATCGTTCAAAAAACGGGCCTTTTTGGCGGCCGGGAGTTCCGGCAGTTCGGATTCCCACTTTTCCAGCCACGCCTCTTCCAGCACCAGCGGCACAAGGTCCGGGTCCGGAAAGTAGCGGTAATCGTGCGCCTCTTCCTTGCCGCGCATGGACGCGGTGATGTTCTTGTCCGGATTGTACAGGCGGGTTTCCTGCACCACTTCCTCGCCATCTTCCACAAGGTCGGTCTGGCGACCCACTTCGTATTCAATGGCCCGCTGCACGTTGCGGAACGAGTTCAGGTTCTTGAGCTCGGCGCGTGTGCCGAACTCTTCCTGGCCCACGGGACGGATGGAAATGTTGGCATCGCAACGGAAGCTGCCCTCTTCAAGGTTGCCATCGCAGATGCCCAGATACAACAGGATGGCGCGCAGCTCCTTGAGATAGGCCACGGCCTCGGCCGCGCTGCGCATATCCGGCTCGGAAACGATCTCGATGAGCGGCACGCCCGTGCGGTTCAGGTCCACGAAGCTGGCGTTCTCGGCAGCGGAATGGATATTCTTGCCCGCGTCCTCTTCCATGTGGATACGGGTCAGGCCGATCCGCTTGGCAACGCCGTCCACCTCGATATCCACATGCCCGTGCTCGCAGATGGGCAGCTCGAACTGGGAGATCTGATAGCCCTTGGGCAGGTCCGGATAAAAATAGTTCTTGCGCGCGAACACGGACTTGCGATTGATCTCGCAATTGGTGGCCATGCCCATTTTCGCGGCATATTCCGCCACTTTGGCATTCATCACCGGCAGCACGCCGGGCATGCCCGAACACACGGGGCAAACGTTCTCGTTGGGATCGTTGCCGAAGGTGGTCGAACAGTTGCAGAAAATCTTGGTCTTGGTCTTCAACTGGGCGTGGACTTCAAGCCCGATGACGGTCTCGTAGCGGGACATGCTCGGATTACTCCTGCTTGTTCTTGTATAATTCCGGATTCAGGTCCGGGTCGTTGTACATCTTGAAAAATCTGTGCACGGCCGGCCTCAGGGTTCCGGCCTCATACTGGTCGATCAACCCGAGCACAGCTCTGCCCACGGCCTCGCGCTGGGCCTCCACATCGGCGCACATGCCGGTGCAGGCATTCACATGGCCGTGGTCAACGTCCCTGCGGCGGGCCTGCTCTTTCAAATGATAAATGCGCAAAGCTTCCACGGACAGTCGTCCCAACACGCAGCCTACGGTTTCAGTAGCCATGTTCGACCCGGCCTGTTCCGGCAGCAGCGGTTCCATCATGGACCAAAGGCATTCGTCCAGACGTTCGGTCAAAGCGTTGCGCACCTGATTCAGGCGGTCGTAGGCATACTTGCACTCGGCAATGACCGAGGCATCCAGATCACGCCTGCGGGCGCGGTCCTCAAGGTGCCACATGCGAAAATTCACCCAGTGCAGCCGCGCGGAAAGCTCGCGCAGGCCCGAAATGCCTTCCAGCTCCGGGGCCTCGTCCGGGTCGTCATACACGGGTTCGCCAAAATGCCAGTCCATGACCGAGCGCATCTGATGCGCCATGCAATCTCCAAGGGCCGTGCGAATGCGATCGAATGTCATTTGATCAGCCATTTTTCAATGCATCCTTGCTTACCAACAAATAAAGAGCCACTTTCGTGCGAATGCGGGAGGCCACAGGCTCCACCTTGTACCCCTCGCCAACATAGAAATCCACATGCGCGCCGCGGATGGCCGTGCCTGTATCCTGCGCAAGTCCGATGCCCGTCACGCGGCGTTTGCCGCGCACGCCGTTGCGCACTTTCTGGTCCGGTATTTCCGCATCAAAGGCCAGCACACTGCCCAGCGGCAGCACGTGGCGGTCCGTGGCAATGGAAACCATGGGCGTGAGGGGCTTGCCCATGGCGCCCTCGGGCGGCGCATCCGCAAGGCGGAAAAAAACGTAGCTGCGATTCTCTGCCATGAACTCGAACATCTTGTCCGGGTGCTTGCGCAGGCAGACCCGCACGTCCTCCTTGCCCAGCCGATGGGCCGGAAGATATCCCTTCTCGTGCAGGATACGCCCGAGGCTCTTGAACGGATGCCCGTTCTTGGCTCCGTAGAGCACGTTGCGGACACTGCCGTCCGGCAGGCGCAAACGGCCACAGCCCTCCACCTGCAAATAAAAAACATCAACGGGATCGCGCGCCCAGGCGATCTCGCATCCGCGCCCTTTGAGCACATGTTCCACATCCACGGCGCGGCGGTCATAGTAGGGAAGAACGCGTCCGTTTTCAACGCGATAATACCGGGTCCGCGACGAGCCCTGGAGCTTGCCCCATTTCAGGTCTCCGGGAACCCCGTAAATAGGATATTCATAACCGGGCCTGCGCGTCAGGCTGGCTTCGATCTCCGGGGTAAAATATCCGGTCATCATTGGCCCGGGGTTGAGACCAAACCACATGAAGCGGCGGCCCAGCAACTCGGGCTCGCGATCCAGCCGGGGCAAAAGGCTCAACAATTCCTCAATGCTGCGTCGCACCTGCTCCCAACTCAGACTCACGCCGTTGGCGGTCAGGGCCGCCTTTTTGGGAGGCTGTCTGGACACGTACTCCAGACTGCGGCGAAGCGGAGTCTCCAGCGAGGTCCATGAATGCAACCCCTGACTGCTCAGGTTCAGCCGGATGCTCTGCAAAAGACGCTCATTGCCCTTGAGCGGCAGAAACGCGCTCTTTGCCACCGGGGAGGTCATGGGTGGCACGGATTCGGGAAACAGGGCGGACTGCCGGGGGGAAACCCTTTCCAGCGGCGGACACACAATGTCCTGCTCCGGCTCGGGAGCACGGTACAGGGCGCACCCGGCAATCACGAGGTACCCCGCACAAACAAGGCAGGGCAAAAGAAAATGTAAGCGTTTCAAAAACACGGATCGTCTCTTTTCATCAACGGATTTCGGCAAAGCTCAGTCGCACTTGTCAATGGCCACGTCACAGAATTTTCCGACTCCGTATTCCCTGCGCCGGAAAAACTTTTCCGGGCTGGGACCGATAATCTGCAACTCCGGTTGCCTGCGCTGAACGTCCAGGGCGATATGCATCTCCTTGGTGCACCCGGTGGAATAGGTGGCATCCTTGCCCGCCCAGACCGGCGGCACCTTGGCCCCCATGAGGTCGAAGGACCTTTCAATATCCGAATGACTCTGGAACCGCCAGATGTTTATGTACCCGCTGCGCTGCACCATTTCCCACATGAACATGAGGTCGTCCGCATCCATGCCTTCTTCAAAATGTTCCGCCGGATTGATGATGAAAACGGAATCCAGCCACGTGCGCAGGTCGGCCACGAAGGTGGTCATGACCTTGATGGCCATATCCACCTGCCCGGGAACGCTGCCAATGATGCCGGAATAGAAGATCACGGTCCTGCCGTCGTTTCGGGCCTGGCGCATTTTGGAAATGATGGACTCGGCCTTGCCGCGTATGTAGTTCTCGCTGAACTTGCTGACCCATTCGGCCTTGGGCTTGAAGTGCAGGTGAAAAGAACCCTGTTCATCCCGGAAATAGCAGATGATGTCGCGGGTGAAGGTGTGACTGGTCTGAATGAAACGTCGGTACTTGCCTTCGCCCTTGGCCAGGATCAAATCGCACTCCTTCCAGGCCCGGGCAAAAGTCACGCTGGTGCGATAGGGATTTATGCGTTCGCGCGTACCGTCGGAAATGACCACGAACGGATATTCCCGCATGATGGACAGCAGTTCGTTTTTCGAAAGACGGTCCTCGGCTACGAAATGGGCATCGTGCAAGGCTTTGTCCAGCACAGGATCGCCGTCCCGATCCCAGAATGTGGGATGGTCGAAATAAAAGCCCTCCTTGAGAGCCAGCACCACCTTGTGCCCCATGCGCAACAGCGAGCGTATGAGCCTGATGTCGAACATGAGACCGCCGGAACGTTTGGGCAGCATGAGAATCTTGAGCGGCCCGTCACCCTGACCTCGCAAAGCCTCGGCCACCCCGTCGAACTCGCGTGGCGTCGCATCCATTTCCTGTTCGATGCCGCAGGCCCTGAGTTCACTTTCACAGAACTGGCTCTCCTCCCAGGCGTCAGTAGCCGTGGAAATGCGCATGAGTCGTTCGATCTCAAGCATATTGATGCTGAAACGCAGATCGTCGATACGCGTACAACCCGGATGCGATTCCCGGCAGGCGTTGATGGCCGCGTCAAAGGCCTGCCCTTCCACAACCTCGCCGGCCCTGCGGTTCAGGCCGCGCCGAATCTCGGCATACGGGTCGTCTATACCGCTCTGGGTCATGAGAATGGTGATCATACGCTTCATGAGCCTGGAAGGTATAACTATGGGCGAAGCCAGCGCCATGCGGAACTTATGGCGACAAAGCCCCACGAAACGGCGGCGGATATACCGGTCCGTGCAATGCTCGCGGGCCAGGCGTATGAACATCTTCCATTGCTGAATGTATTCGGCAAGCAACTGGTCCGGAAGCCCGGGCTTGAGCAATTGCAGGAACATCCAGTCCGAGCACGGGGCATAGAACTCATTGTTCTCCATGGCGACCATGAACCGGATCTGTTCCCTGGAAGCGTTCTTGCCGGGATCAATGCTGTATTCCAGATGATTCTCGGTCATCAGATGCAACAGCAGGGCATCAAGTTCCGGGTCGATCCCATAGTTGATGTCCAGCACGGAATCGAACGATGAAGCGTCTGTGACCACGGCTACCTCTCAGCGATGAAACCCTTGTTCTTCAATTTATCAAAATACCGCGTTGCCGGTTCGGAAACCATGAGAAACCCGTCCCGGGATCGAACGATTTCCACCACGTCGCCCGTGCACAGGGAAAAACCCTTTTGTCCGTCCTCGGTAAGCTTGACATCGCCCCCCTCTTCCACGCGGATGGCCAGCCGATGTTCGGTGGGCAGCACCAGGGGGCTGAAACGGTTCAAAAAAGGGCAAATGGCCGTAATGCAATAGGCGGAAAGGTCCGGGTGAACCAACGGTCCGCCCGCGGAAACACAGTAGGCGGTGGAACCGAACGGCGTGGACACGATCAGGCCGTCAGACCGCAACTGCGCAACTTCGCTGCCCTCATACAATACACTCAGGCGCACCAAACGGGCCAAGGACCCGCGCCCCATGACCAGATCGTTGATGACCGTGCCGGAATGCACGTAACGCCCGGAACGCAAGACACGAAAATCAAGGGCCATGCGTGAAGCCACAGCATAGTTTCCAGCCAGAATGTCGGCAAGCCCCGGTCGCCAGTCGTCCGGCGAATGATGGGTGAGAAAACCCACACGGCCAAGATTGATTCCCAGCAACGGAATACCGAGACGGTGCATTCGCCGGGCAACGCCGATAAGCGTTCCGTCTCCGCCGAGAACAATCACGAGCTGGAAGCTGCCATCCCGTTCAAACGGATAGCCGTCACGGCCTTTGCGGTTTTCGCAAACAACGGTTTTGACATTCTTTTCGCTTAAGAATTCGACAAGTTCCGCGCACAGCGAATGCGCTGCCGGTGTTTCCGGTTTGGTGACCACCAACACTTTTTCTACGGGTCTGGACATGAATTCACTGAGTAGTTAAATTCAAAGATATATTCAACCTTTTCTCTGCATATGCCGAAAATTGACGACCCGTTTTACTTTTTTTTAACTTTTTTTAGAAAACACCCTAAAGTTTTTCAGGGCCAGCGTCGATCTTTCTTTTAAGGTAAGGAGAATAAGATTTGACAAATCCTGCGAATGTTCAAAAAATGCTGCAGACTTACGGGAAGCAGCTCACCAGTGCCAAGCGGCTTGCCCGCTTTCGAAGAGCACTGAAACTTTCGCGTTCGCAGGATGAAGTAACCATTTCGCGAGAAGCCAAAAGGCGGGAACTTGTGGAACGGATAGCACGAGAAATCATAGAGAACCTGATCGTCAGCAACACGGAAAACCCGGTTGTGGGAAGCATTCTGCAACAACTTGAACATGAGACCGGAAAACAGTACGTGTTCGAATATCCTTTGGACGGCATGGACGTTCAGATTCTGCATGACGCTCAAGGCGGGCCGAACGAAGTCACCGGCCCGGAACGACAGGAAGTCATGCAACGCCTTTGGAAGATAACACTGGCCAGAGTTGATGCAACAATGCTCTAGCCTCACCCCCACCCGTGGGAGGGAAGACAAATGGCTATGGAAATCAAAAACCTGCTTGGGGAAATCAATCCCTATGACAAGAAGAAGGTCAACGGAAACACCCGAGGCGCAGCCGACAAGGCTTCTCAGGCTTCAACGTCTGAAGGAAAGTCCGACACCATCGCCTTTTCCTCGGAAGCCAAGCTGCGCAGCACTGCGCTGCATACGGCATCCGAAGCCTCGGACATTCGTCGCCAGAAGGTGAACGAGCTCAAGGAACAGGTCCGCAACAACAGCTACCAGCCGGACATAAAAAAGGCCGCCGCGAATCTCATCCGTGACGACCTTGACCTTCTTGTGTAAGCCGCTAGGCCCTACTCTTTCTTGTCCGACAACCGATACCAGGCGGGGTATCCGGATTCGATCTGCGGAGCCTGAAGACCAACCCTCTCTTCCGTGTTCACCAAAATGGGGCCGGAAAGATTGAGCGTTGTGTCTTCGGGCTTGTCTTGTGGGATGGTCACGGTGACCAGGACGGCCAACTGCCGGATATTGGACAATTTCAGAATTTTCTTTTCCGCCTTGTCCAGCTTCACATCATAGTCCTTGATGAACACGTACGGATCGGCAACGAGCAGCCCCAAACCGGGATCTGTCACACATTGCAGCAGCATGAACGGCGAATCATCGCGAACCTGAAGCAGCACATACTCGCGCTTGTCCTCAAGGCCCACCAGCCCACGGGGAAAATATACGATCGCGTCGGTGCTGATTTCGCGTTCACCGAGACGCGTCTGGATTACTTGCTTTCTTTCTCTAGCCATAATGTCGCCGCCGCGAGCAGGTCCTGCTGGGAACTTTCCAGTGCCTGCCGGTTCTGTTCCTTGATCTTCAAATACACCTCTTCCCGATAGACAGTCATGTCATCGGGTACGTCCAGGCCGATCTTGATCTGCTTCCCCTGAATATTCAGGATCTTCAGCTTGATATTATCGCCCAGATAAAGGCTTTCTCCCGGTTTCCGGGTCAGAATCAGCATACGATAAGAACCTTGTTGTACGCCGTGCCGACAATCGGGCACGGTATGGCCCGGTTTACCCCAGGCCGAATGGTATGTCCAGTATCATTCAGATGTTAGATAAACTTGGTCAGGTTCATCTGCATGATCATGGACGACGAACGCAACACGGATTCGTAAATGATCTGCTTTTGCGCCAGATCCGTCATTAACTCGGTGACGTCCGCATCCTCCACGTTGCTGAGCAACTCCTTCTCGTTCAACTCAAGACCGGAAAGAATATTATCCGCAACCGAGAGCCTGTTCTCACGGCCGCCCACGCTGGCGGCCCGGTTCATCAGATGTTCATGCGCCACCTCCAGACTGGCCAGCATTTGCTGTACGCCGGTCTGGTTGTTGGTTTCCGTAAAAGCGATGAGGTTGCCCATGACTTCAAAAATATTCTCGGTGGTCGAGGCATTGGACGCAGCCAGGAACATCCCGGCCTGCCCGTCGTTGTCATAAAACATGGGCATGGCGTTGGAACTGCCCAGCAGGGTTGCGTTGCCGCCATTGGATATGGTCACGTCCGGATCCTGATAGATACCGCCGAAAAGATCCTTGCCAATATCGTTGACGCGCACGCTTTCGGTTTCGGAAATGTCCAGATTGATATCCGCGGTGCGGGGATGAATCACGAACTGGGTTCCGGGCTGCAACGTATTGCCGCCGTTTGAATTCAGGGTCAGCACGCCGCCGGGCTGGATGCTCAGTACCGCATTGCTGGCCGTGGCGTCCGCATAGGCCCGGTTGCCGGTTTTCCAGGTCAGTCCACCATCGATACTGAAGGAATATTCAATTTCCTCGTCGAAATCCACGGCAGAATCATTGTCGATGCGAACCATGACGTTGCCGTGAGGAAACGAACCGCTGGCTTCGGCCTCGTAGACTCCGGTCCCAGAGCCCATCTTGTCCACGTCCACGGAGTCCACATCGTCGCCAAGATAGCGGGCGGAAGGACGGAGCCAGAGCCATGTGCCCCGCCCGTCGTTTTCATCATCATGACTATTGATACGCACATCGGAATTGTTGTTGAAAACAACGGACGTGCCGCTTCCCGGCATCTGCAATCGGGCTTCGCCGCCTGCAAAGGCCACTGTTCCGTCTTTCCAAGAATCGCCGCCGTCCGAACTGTAACGAATCCCGAGGTTGGGATCGTTCAGGGCCATGGTATCGCCGGGGGCAGCCGTGTCGCTCGTATCGTAAAACTGGACCAGCACCGTGGTTTCCGAGGTGCCTTCCACGCGGAATGTATTGTTGTTGTTCAGATTCTTGTCGTTGGTGGTCATCCACATGATCTTTTCAAAGGCGTTGCCATCGGTCTTGTGTCCCGAATAAATGCTTTTGCCCTCGAATTCCGTGTTGGAAAGACCGATCATCTGATCGAAAAGACTGCGCAATTCGTAACTGATCTCCTCGCGGTTGTCCGCGCTGAGCGTGCCGGTGGCAGCCTGGGTTGCCAATTCCTTGGCACGAGTCAACAGCGTGGAGGCCTGCTGCAAGGTGTCGTCCGAACGCCCCAGCCATCCCTTGGCCGTGTCCACGTTTTCCTGATACTGGTCAAGGGAACGAATCACATCGCGATGGTCCAGAATACGCATCATGCCCGTGGGATCGTCCGAGGGCTTGTTGACACGCTTCATGGTCTGCGACTTGATGTTCAGATCCATGAGATCTGTCAGGGACGTGTTCATGTTGTTCACGTACCTGGAAAAAAGCATCTGCTGGGAAACCCTGTACATATCGTCCCCCTTACGGCTTGAGCGAAAGCACGGTCTGGAGCATCTGGTCCGCCGTGGTAATAAGCTTGGCTGCAGCCGTGTAGGAATGCTGGAACTTGATGAGATTGCTCATTTCCTCATCAAGGTTGACTCCGGAAACCTGCTGCTGCCGGTCGTCCAGATCCGTTGCCAGCGAATTAGTAAAATCGTAACTGAACTTGACGTTGTTGGTATCGGCACCCACGTTGCCCACCAACCCGTTGTAGTATTCCATCAACGTCTGCTTGGTGGACCCTTCCATGGGCGTGTACATCTCGACATCCTGCTCGCGCAGGCCATACAGGGCCAGAGCCACGTAGTTGTCGCCCGAATTGACTTCCCCGGCGCCGTTCACATGCCCGGCAGCCAAAAAATCAAGGTCCGTGGCAATGGTGTCGTTGACAGAAATGGTTCCGGCATCGTCCCCTTCAAAATACGTATTCAAGCCGAGCGCAGCATTCAGCCCCGCGGAATCCGCGCCGAACGTGAATTCGTACCCGTCCTTGGCCTGAAGGTGAATGCGGTTGTTGACGATACCTGCGGTCATGAACGAACCAAAGGTGTTGTTATAGGCATCAACCACATCCTGCATGGAATGTTGATTCGGATCAAACATCTGGGTACCGGGCGTGGCCGGGTCGAAATCCAATGCGGCGTTGGAAAGCATCGCACCGGTATCCGGATCGTAAATGTAGACGAAGCTGCTGCCGGACTGAAGCTTGTCACCAAAGGCAAGCCCCGTGGAATCGCTGGCAAGCGGCCGGTCAATGGCATCCACGCTGTAGGTACCATCCAGGCTGGTGTAATTTTGCAATCCCGCGCCCTGGCTGTGCGTGCGGTTCACTTCCCAAATCAGGTTGTGGGCGAGCGTATCCAACTTTTCGCGATAACGCCCCACATACTGATCCCGCAAAGAAAAATACGCGCCGAGCTTGCCGCCGGTCAGGCGTTCGGGGTTTTCCTGCCCCGTGAAATCCGCCTGTGGGGTGATGTTTTGCTTGTGAGAGGTGTTTTCCACCCAGAAAAGCGTGCGGCTGGGTCGGATGGTAAAGGTATCGCCTTTCTTAAGCGTTCCGGTGGGGTCGCCCTTGGGATCTGTGGCGGAACCGAACCATATGGAAACGCCCTCGACATTGACCTTGCCCTCATCCGGACGGGCCGCAAAATAGCGCGTGCTGCCATCCGGGTTGGTCAGCCAGGTGTTGCCACCGTCCAACGAAACCCTGAACTGGGCGGCATTCCCGGAATTGCTGACAATGCCCGCATCCGTGGTTCCCGAGTTGGAAGCCATGAACTCGATGGTATACTCAAAGTTCGAATCACCCTCGAAATAGACCTGCCCCTCGAACGTGGAATCCAGCTCAAGATCCTGCTCCGCATAGGGCGCCCCGAACTCGAGATAAAAATGTTCTTCACCGTCCACCAGGGTCTGGCCAGCCTTGGTGGTGATGGTCACGTTGCCCAGACCGTTGTCGATGTAATTGATGTCCACGATCTCGCCCAGCTCGCGGACCAGGCGCGCCCGTTCGTCATACAGGGCGTTGGCGTTGTTGCTGCCCGGAATATCATGCACGTTGATGCGCCGGTTCACATCGGCGATCTGACCCATGATGTTGTTGGCGTTCATGACCTCCTGATCGATCATGGCGTCAATGCGTTCCTGCATGTCGTTCAGGGAGCTGTCTGCCTGGGAAATGGTCGAGGCAAGGGTCGTGCCCTGGTTGACCACGTCCTGACGCGTTCCGTAGTTTTCCGGACGCTGGCTGAGATCGTTCCAGGAATTGAAATATGTTGAAAGCGAATCGCTCACGCCGATGCCCGAAGACTCGTTGAACAGGCTCTCCACGCTCTGCAGCTGTTCGTACAGGGCGCCCCACTTGTCCCTCAGGGAAGCCTGATCATAATACAGCCGCTCGACCAGCTCGTCGAAATGACGCTGGATTTCCTTGACCTGAACGCCCGTGCCCATCTGGCCGGGCTTGTAGTCGATGTTGATGCCTTCTTCGAGAACTGCGGAACGTCGGCTGTAGCCCTCGGTATCAACATTGGCAATGTTGTTACCGGTGACAGAAAGCTGCACCTGCGAGGCGAAAAGGGCCCAGCGCCCGACATCAAGTATGGAATTGGCCCCGAACGCCATGGCTACAGCCTCCCTCTCAAAATGGTCGCCTGCGACGAACCCGCCCCCACGAAGCGACCTCTGGCCGAATAGGCGTCACGCTTCTTGGGCTGGATTTCCTTGTGCATGAAATTCAAAAGCGAAGAGCTCTGGTCCAGCAGCGCCTGCGCCAGCTCCTGATTCTTTGCGGCCTGCAGACCACACTTCTGTTCCATCTTGTCAAGCATCGCCAGCATGGAACCAAAGGCCTGCTGGGTCGTCTCGTCCATGGACGAATACAGCATGTGCACCTGTTCGGCCTCAGGATCAATGGCCTGACACATTCTTTTCAGGGAAAACCGCTCAGCCGCGATCTGGCGCAGAAGTTCCTGAATAGAAAGCTCTATGCGGGATACGCCACGGGGATTACGCTTTTGCAAGCGGGCAAATTCTTCCTCCAACAAGGCACTCAACAACATGATTGCCTTGTTTTGCCGGACCAAATTTTCCTCAAGCAATGTAAACATCCTCATCCCCTTTCGCTACCATTCTATTGAAATACATATCTTTATTAAGATTTCAGCCGATAACGGCCCCTTGTCTGCTACCCTATTCGAGCAAGTTTCCTGCCAATGTTCTCATCGTCTGCGGAAGCCGAGCTTTCTCCATAGGCGGAGGAAGCGGCGCGGGACGCACTGCGGCGACCTTCGATACGGCGTGTCAACGCATCCAGACGGGCCTTGACCTCCGTATCGCTGAGGGCGGCATCGACAACGGATTCATTGTGTTCAGCCAAACCCTCTTTCCCCTGAACGCTTGCGGATTCATTGCCCAACCACTGATCGATGGTACGATTGCCAAGGCCTTGTCCGGGCGTAACCCCTCCCCTGTCCGCGGGACTGAGGGCTATGCCCGCACTGCCGTTTTCAAGCGGCTTGATGGCCACCTTGCCGGCCAGAGCGTCCCGGCTACTCTGCTTGAGCTTGTCCTTGAGCTGGTCGTACAGCATGTCGCCAAGACCAATGCCGCCGGAATCTGCCATTTTCTCGGCAAAATCGCGGTCGAACATGGACATGTACATTTCGCTCTGCTTGCTGCCGAACACCCCGCCCTTGGGCACGGTGTTCTTCATTTCCTTCCACATCTTGGAAATGAATACGGCTTCAAA
Organism: Pseudodesulfovibrio senegalensis; assembly: GCF_008830225.1. Classification (NCBI taxonomy): domain Bacteria; kingdom Pseudomonadati; phylum Thermodesulfobacteriota; class Desulfovibrionia; order Desulfovibrionales; family Desulfovibrionaceae; genus Pseudodesulfovibrio; species Pseudodesulfovibrio senegalensis. Next base: position 8,107 of record NZ_WAIE01000007.1, on the reverse strand, counting down.
ATCCTTGCATGCCTCGCGAAGCTTGCCTTCCTTGTCCGGAGCGGCCGCCAGCCGCTCCTTGAGACCGTCCATCTGCGTCTTGAACTTGATGAGTTCCTTTTGAGCGGCACTGCTTACCGCGGCTTCTGCACCAAATGAGGATTCGACCATCTTAAATGACCTCCACTTCTGCGTGCAGCGATCCCGCAACCTTGAGTGTTCTGATGATTGAAATCAGGTCACGCGGAGACGCTCCTATGGAATTCAAACCGTCCACCAGCTCCTGAAGCGTTGCCCCTTCCATGAGCATGAGCCGGTTATTCTGCTCACTAACCTGCACGTCGGTCTGCGGGGTAACAACGGTTTCTCCCTCGGAGAAAGGACCGGGCTGGCTCACTTCCTCGTCCTCGGCGATGACCACCTGCAGGTTGCCGTGTGCCACGGCCACCTTGGAAAGACGCACATCCTGCCCGAGAACAACGGTTCCGGTTTTTTCGTCAACCACAACCTTTGCCTTGCCGTCCGGAGTAATATTCAGGTTCTCCAGCGAAGCCATGAGCGGAACCATGTTGCCCCGGAATTTGTCGGGGATGGAAAGCTTCACCGTGGAAATGTCTTCGGCACGGGCGAATTCACCGCCCAACGTGGCGTTGATGCGCCGAACCACCTGCATGGTGGTATTGAAGTCCTGAATAGTGAGATTGACAGTCATGCCGTCCTGACGGTTGAACTTGAAAGGCACAGCGCGTTCCACCACGGCCCCGTTGGGAATCCTGCCCACGGTGGGAATGTTCTTCTGTGCACTCGCGGCCTCACCGCTGAGGGCAAATCCCCCGATGGTCAGCGCGCCCTGCCCGACCGCATAAACCCTGCCGTCCAACCCCTTGAGCGGCGTAACCAGCAAAACCCCACCGAGCAGGCTTTCGGCATCACCCAGCGAGGATACAGTCACATCGATGGTAGAACCGGGCTTGACCGATACGGGCATCTTGGCCGTGACCATGACAGCAGCCACGTTCTTGGGCTTGAGGTTGCTCGGGTCGACCTGAACACCCATCTTGTCAAGCATGTTGGACATGGATGTCATGGTGAAATCCGAAGATGTGCCGTCACCGGTTCCCGCAAGACCGACCACCAAGCCGTAGCCGACCAATTCGTTGGTACGGACGCCGCTGAAGCTGGAAATGTCCTTGAGCCGAACCGCATAAACCTGGCCCGACGTCCAGACCGCGGCACAGGCGCCCAAAATCAATATCAGGACGATACGCAGCACCAATCTCTTGAATTCCGCGTCCGCCTTGGTGGCGACTTTCATGACCGACTCCTTATGCATGCCAATATCCATGAGAATTCCTAGAAGGGATAAATGTTGTCCAACAGCCGGGAGAGCCAACCGGGCTTCTGTTTGTCTGCCAGCACGCCTTCGCCGTAGACTTCGATCTGCGCCTCGGCCAGGTTGTTGGAGGAAACAGCGTTGCTCGACTGGATGTCACGTTCCCGAATAAGCCCACGAACCACGAGTATCTGTGTTTCGTTGTACACACGGATGCGACGCGCACCCTCGACCTGCAGCACACCGCCCGGCATCCTGCGCACGATGCGTGTGGCAACCGTGGCCGTAAACGAGGCTTCCTGCGTGGCTTCACCGCTGCCCGTGAAATCGTTCTTTGCTCCGGCCGCAATATCAAAGCCGGCCTTGGCGCCCAGCGTTCCCAAAGGCAGTTCGCCCAGCAAGCCGGTATTGGGCATGGCCGTAATTCCCATATCCGTCTGGGTGTCGCGTTTGGCAGTGGTATCCGCCTTCAGCGTGGAGCTTGATGATTCGGAAACATTGACCATGACAATGTCACCCACACGGCGGGCGCGATTGTCCTCGAAAAGGTATTCGGCCCGGTTTTCGTCAAACAGGGAACCGGGATTATCCGCAGGATCCTGTTCCACGATCTGCGGAGGCGTCAGCACCGGCATGGGCGTGGGCTCCTGGCGTGCGGCACAACCCGCAAGCAGAACCACTGCCATGATCAAAATGCATGTTTGTGTTCCAGTGATGATCTTCATGATTGTCCTACCTCGCATCTAACGGACCTTGGCCACACCGTTGTCCACAACCGTGGCCGCTATGATTCTCTTGCTTTGCAAGTTGCGCACCGTAATGTTCTGTCCCAGATGGCCGTCCCCGAGCGCCTCGACCTTGGTGGTCAGCTGTATGCGCTTGTTTTTGTAAACCAGGGTGATGACATCGCCCTTGGTGACCATGGGCATGGGTTCGATGTTCGTCATCAAAAACGGCTGCCCGGTGCCCACCGGACGCTTGACCCGCCATGCGCCTTTCTCTCCGTCCCACACGTTGGCCATATAGGCGACATTCTTTTTGATAAATGTAATTTTATCAGAGGTTAACCGCTCATTCCGATTCACGGGGCGCGATGCGCAGGGCACGGTTTTCCAGACACTCACAAACACGCTGCCGGTCTTGGTTCTGGTGATTTTTCCGTCCGGGGTCTTTGCGCGCAGCACAAACCGATTTGTGCCGGGAGACATGGCCTCGTCCGAAAGCGCCAATTCGATTTTGTCGTATGTGTTGGGCAAGAAAAACTCATCCGGCATGGCGAAATTCTTGAATTCGACATCCTCGCCCATTCCCCGGGAATGAATCGTCAAAAATTCGACAACCCTGTTCCTGAGATCCTGTCCGGCAACGACTCGGCCACCGGTCTGGATAGCCATTTTGAGAGGCAACACACAGCGCGCAGCCTCTTCCTTGAGGTAATACTTGAGAATATTTTCCAGCTTGGCACGGGGGACCACGACCGGACGCCCCTTGCGTGTGGATGCCTTCCACAGCCGGGTGCTGGCCAGACGCTTCCACGCGTCGCGATCATAATCGCCCACGGGATGGGCAATATGCCCCAGCTGGACAACAGGCTCGTGCACGCAGACCGCTCCCTTGACCTTGATGCGCCACTCATCCGCAGCCGAGACCACTCCCGAAGCCATGAAAACGGCAACAAGAGCCAGGAGGCTCGCCAAAGCGAAGAGGCAGGGCTTTTGGGCCTTGAAAAACATGTCTTTATGCAATGAGATACTCATGACAATCCCTTCCCGTTCAGACATCTCGCGTCTAGCGCTTCACGTTGATGGCTGTCTGGAGCATGGAGTCCGAAGTGGTGATGACCTTGGAGTTGAGCTCATAGCCCCGCTGCCCCACGATCAGACCGACCATTTCATCGACCATTTCCACATTGGAACCTTCAATGAAACCCTGTGCCAACGTGCCGAAGTTATCGTCGCCCGGCGTACCTTCCACGGCATCGCCGGAAGCCTCGGTCTCGAAGTACAAATTGTTGCCAACGGCATTGAGCCCGGCCGGGTTGATGAACGTATAGATGGGGATGTCGCCGGAAGCCAACGCCTGCCCCTGTTTGTCCTGTGCCTCGATGTCCCCGTTTTCGGTGATGACCAGATTCACGGTCTCCGCAGGGACGATGAATTCGGGCTGCAGGGGATAGCCATTTGCGGTGACGATTCGGCCCTCGTTGTCCAGCTTGAATGAACCGGCACGCGTGTAAGCGTCCTCGCCGTTCTGCTGCACCCTGAAGAAACCGTCGCCCTCGATGGCCACGTCCAGACTGTTGCCCGTGTTCTCGAAATCACCCTGTGTAAAGAACTTGTGAACGGTCACGGTTCTTACACCCATGCCGACCTGCATGCCCGTGGGGATGCGGTTGCCGCCCTCGTTGAGCGTGCCCGCGATCTTCTGGGTCTGGTACATGAGGTCCTCGAATTCGGCCCGGCTCTTCTTGAAACCGGTAGTATTGACGTTGGCCAGGTTGTTGGACAGCACGTCGATGTGCTTTTGCTGGGCCACCATGCCCGTGGCCGCAGTCCACAAGGAACGCATCATGGTTCATATCCTCCTGTTTATGTTGCCCTGCCCACCTGGGTGAGCAACTTGGTGTCGAGCTCGCTATCGCCCTTGATGACCTTGGAATAGGCTTCGAACGAACGCTGGGTCTCGATCATGGCCACCATTTCGGTCACAACCTCGACATTTCCTTTTTCCAGATATCCCTGCTCCACGGTACAGTCCTCAGCCGGAATCTCATCGGCTGTGGATCCGGAGCGCAGGCGGTAACAGTTTTTGCCGACCTTCTCGAGTTCGTTGAGGTCGGAAACCGTGACGACATCCATTCTGGCGACCAGTGCACCATCCACGATGATGCCACCCGAACCGTCCACGACGACTCGCGAAGTGGGCGGAATATTGACGGGACCGCCGCCACCGATGACCGGATTGCCCTCGGGCGTCATGAGCGTTCCCTCCGCGTCCACCACGAAATTGCCGGCACGGGTCAGGAGCTGCTCGTCGCCGATCTGGACCTTGAAAAAGCCATCGCCGCTAATGGCCATGTCCAGCTGGTTTCCGGTCTGCTGAAGACTGCCCTGCGTAAAATCTATCTGCTGGTCGGAAAGGCGCGGCCTGGCCATGACATTGGCACGGGGCCACAAATCCTTGTCGCGCAGGTACGGTTTGGCGTCGCCCAGATAATCGTGGGCAAAACGCTGAAACGTGTCGTGAAAGGCTATCTTGTCCTTCTTGTAGGCGGTCGTATTGGCGTTCGCCAAATTATTGGCAACCGTCGACATCCTCAATTCATTGGACAAAGCCCCGAATAATGCGCTGAATGAGCTGTCTCTCATCAGAATTCCTCCTGTTCGGGAGCCATTGTTGCAACATGCGGGCCAAAGAAACAAAGCTTGAAAATAGGCTGTTTGCCGCCCCGTAATGTTGACTTCCAATATGAATATGTATAAATGGACACGTTTCCGAGCGGGTGTAGCTCAGCTGGCAGAGTACAAGCTTCCCAAGCTTGGTGTCGCGGGTTCGACTCCCGTCACCCGCTCCAGACCTTAGGCAGGAAACCGTTGTTTTCTGCTTGGTTCGTCCGAAGACGGTGGGCCCTAGGGTCCGCCTTTGTTATTTTTTGAGGCAGGAGATTCATGCGGCACAACGCATTTGAAAGAAAGCTTGCGGAGCTTGTGGAAACCGAAGTGAAATCCCTCGGGTTCACCTTCTGGGGGTTGAGCATGGCCTCTTCCGGAAAGAAGCGCGTCATCCGCATATTCATAGACGGCCCTGAAGGCGTGAACATTGACGACTGCGCAAAAGTAAGCCGCCAAGTGGACATTGTCCTCGAAGCCGAAGACATCATTCCCGGCGCATTCACGCTCGAGGTATCCTCGCCGGGCCTGGAAAGAAGATTTTTTACCCTGGACCAGCTGGGCGACTACGTGAACCGCACACTGGACGTGCATCTGGCCGAACCGATCGACGGACGCCGACACTTCAAGGGAAAGCTCGTGGCCGTTACGGACACCGGGCTTGAAATCGAGTGTGACGGCGAACCCCATCGGCTGGACTGGGACGACGTCAGGGAAGCGACACTGGTTCACGAATTCTAGCAAACTGGCCTGCGGCCACGGGAATCATCCCGGGGTACGGGCGGAGGTTTCAGCATGTCGGAACTGAAAAAGGCAATTGATCAAATCAGCAAAGACAGGGGCATTGACCGCGATCTGCTGATCGACACCCTTGAAGAGGCTGTTCGCTCCGCGGTGCATCGCAAATATGGCGACACCATGGACATCGAAGTCACCTTCAACGAGGAACTGGGCGAAATCGAAGTATACCAGTTCAAGGTGGTCGTGGAGGACGTTCACGACGAGATCAGCGAGATCACCCTTGAAGAAGCCAAAGAGCACGATCCGAACGTGCAGCTCGACGACGAGATGGGCTTCAAGCTCGCCATCGAAGATCTGGGACGCATTGCCGCACAAAGTGCCAAGCAGGTCATCATACAGCGCATGCGCGATGCCGAGCAGGAAATCATCTACGAGGAATTCAAGGATCGCACTTCGGAAATCGTCAGCGGCATCATCCAACGGCGCGACCGCACCGGCTGGATCATCAACCTCGGACGCACCGAGGCCCTGCTGCCCAAGGACGAGCAGATCCCGCGCGAGCGCTACAAGCGCGGCGACCGTGTGCAGGCGTATATCATTGATGTACTCAAGGAATCCCGCGGACCGCAGGTTATCGTATCCCGGTCCCATCCGGACTACATGGCCGAGTTGTTCAAGCGCGAAGTACCGGAAGTGGCGGACGGAACCGTCAAGATCATGGGTGTGGCCCGTGATCCGGGACTGCGTGCCAAGGTGGCCGTGTCCTCGCGTGACCGCGACGTTGATCCGGTCGGCGCCTGCGTGGGCATCCGCGGTTCCCGTATCCAGAACGTGGTGCAGGAGCTCAAGGGCGAACGCATCGACATCGTGGTCTGGAGCCCGGACATCGCACGCTACGCGCAGCATGCCCTGTCTCCGGCGGTCATCACCCGCATCATGGTGGACGACGAAGAAGAAACCCTGGAAGTGGTCGTTCCCGACGATCAGCTCACGCTGGCCATCGGCCGCAAGGGGCAGAACGTCAAGCTGGCGGCCCGTCTGCTGGGTTGGAAGGTCGACATCTTCACCGAAACCCGCCATGCGGAAATGAACGCAGCGCTCAAGGGCATGGACCAGATCGCCAGTGTTGCCGAAGTAAGCATCGACAGCTTCATCCGTGCCGGATTTGATTCCACGGAAGCCGTGGCCACGGCCAGCGACGAAGCCCTGCTTGCAGTGGAAGGACTGGACGAGGAGCGCATCGGTGAAATCCGCGTGGCCATGAACATGCTGGGCCTGACGGCCCCTGCTGCGTTCGAAACGGATGAAGCCGAAGAAACGGTGGTTGAAGAACCGGCCGACGCGGAAGAGAATGAACAAGAGGCCGAAGAGCCCAAGGAATAGACAGCTATGCACGACAACGGACCGGGGCCGCTCGGCCCCATCCGCATGTGCGTTATCTGCCGCCAGCGCTTTTTGAAAAGTGAGCTGAAGCGGTATGTTTGTCCGAAATCAGGACGCGGGGGCGCGTCCGAACGGGATACGGCCACGATTGGCCTGATTCCCGATCCCGACCAGGTTCTGCCGGGGCGGGGGTTTTACATCTGCGGCAAGGCCGATTGCCGCCAACGATTCCAAAAGGCGCAATTCGGCCTGATGAAGAAATGCAAGGGGGAAAATACATGACGGCAAAACTGAGGGTTAAGGATCTGGCTGCTGAGCTGGGTCTTGGAAACAAAGACATACTTCAACGACTCCGCGAAATCGGGGTACAGGCCAAAAGTCTCATGAGCTCCGTGAGCGAAGAGGACGTGGCCGCGCTCAAGGACGCCATGAAAACCGGGCAGCCCAAAGCCGAAGTGGTGCGCAGGGAAGTCCAGCCCGGCGTTATCGTCCGCCGCAGGCGCAAATCCAAAGCGGCCAAAAAGAAAGAAAAGGCTCCGGAACCGGCAGAAGAACCGGTTGAAGCCGTTGCTGAAGATTCGGCTCCTGCCGATGACACCGCACAGCCCGAAGCCGTGGCCGAAGAGCCGAACGAGGAAAAGCCTGCCAAAACAGCCAACAAGAAAAAGGCTACCAAGGCAAAGTCCTCCGGGAAAAAAGCCCAAGGCAAGCAGGAATTTCAGGCCGCACGCATAGTCAAGCCCGCACCGACCGAAGAAGAGCCCTCCCCCGAGGCTCAGGAAACGGCAACGCAGGATGCCCCCCCTGCCGCCGAAGAAGACACCGCCGTCACGGCCGAGGAGCACAAGCAGGAGCAGCCCGAGAGCACGCCGTCTGACTCTGCCCCCGAGAAAGCGGCCGAACAGGAAGAAGCCGCTGCAACGGAAGAGCAAACACCTGCAAAGGCCGAAAAGAAGAAAAAGGCCGACAGCAAGAAGCCTGCGGATGAAAAGAAAATTTCTGCAAAGCAGGCCAAGGACGCCAAGTCCGAAGCTGGCGAGCCCAAGAAAAAGAAAAAGAAAAAAAAGGAAGCCGAGAGTCCCAAGGTTCGCATCATTTCCATGCCCGACCCTGCCGACGTAGCCCGCAGGGAAGCGCAAAAGGAAGTAAACCGCAGCGAAGCGCAGCGGCGCGGCAATGGCCGTCCTGCCCGTCCGGGCAGCCGCCCCGCCGATGCCGACTCCGCCGACGCTGATGGTTCGTGTTTTCCTGCGTTCCATAAGGTTGGGGATGGTACTGCATT